>NZ_JAQDPG010000006.1:0-290157 GCF_027659535.1 Enterococcus malodoratus
AGTTTTCAAAGGTCTACATTGTTTGTCGCTTTGTTTCAGCAACTTTTAAATCATAACAGTTTGCCGTTTTAATGTCAACAACTTTTTTGAAGTTTTTTTCGAAGAAGTTGTCGTCATCGCTTTATGCGACTTTGATAGAATAACTGAAAGTCAGCCATCTGTCAATAACAATTTTGAAGTTTTTTTAAGCGACATTCACTCGCTTTGGAACATTACATAATATACCAACATAATCTTGCTTGGTCAATCAAAAATCGCGAGTTTTTTTAGTTTTTTTTTCATAACTGACCAATGTTCTTTAATGGTCGTGTAAATGTTCGCAAATAACATGAAAGCTGATTGAAAATTACCTTTTCACAATAATTTCAATCGTTTTTTTGATTTGATGGCTAACACCATTTTCTAATAATTCATTTGACTGCAATAAAAAAAGACGTCCAGTACGACTGAACGTCTTGAAAAAATCTACTTTAACGCATCGTTGGGAATAATAGGACGTCTCGAATTGACTGAACATCTGTTAACAACATAACTAGACGATCAATTCCGATTCCTAATCCGCCGGTTGGTGGCATCCCATATTCTAGCGCTTCTAAGAAATCTTCATCCACACCATGTGCTTCATCGTTTCCTTGTTCACGCTCTTTTTCTTGTGCTTCAAAACGTTCTCTTTGATCAATAGGATCATTTAACTCGGTAAAGGCATTCGCAAATTCACGTCCTACTATAAACAATTCAAATCGATCAGTGAAACGGCCATCTTCAGCATTTTTCTTCGCAAGCGGAGATACCTCCACAGGATGACCATAGACAAACGTTGGTTGTTCAAGAGTTTCCTCAACGAACGTTTCAAAGAATTCATTGATAATATGTCCGATTTCCATAGTATCTTTTATTTCTACGTTGTGCTCTTTTGCTAATGAACGAGCTTCTTCGATCGTCATCTTAGGCCAGAAATCTACACCTGTTTGTTCTTTGATTGCATCTACCATATGGATCCGTTTGAATTCAGAACCTAAATCAATGGTTTGTCCCTCATAAGATAGGGTGGTTTCCCCAAGTACATTTTGTGCAGCATCGCGAATGATTCCTTCTGTCAAATTCATTACATCTAGAAAATCTTGATAGGCTGTATAAACTTCCATCATCGTAAACTCAGGATTGTGAGTTGTATCAATTCCTTCATTTCGGAATACACGACCGATTTCATAGACTTTTTCCATGCCACCGACAATCAAACGTTTTAAGTGCAATTCTAATGCGATACGTAAATACAAGTCTATATCTAACGCATTGTGATGTGTAATAAATGGGCGTGCAGTTGCTCCACCAGCTTCATTATGCAACACAGGTGTCTCTACTTCAATATAGCCTAATCCATCCAAGTAGCGACGGATTTGGCTGATAATTTGGCTGCGTTTAGTAAAACGTTCAAAGCTTTCACGGTTACTAATCAAATCCAAGTAACGTTGACGGTAGCGTTGCTCAACATTCGTCAACCCATGATATTTTTCAGGTAGTGGACGTAACGCCTTAGATAGCAAAGTGATTTCTTTCGCTTTGATCGACACCTCGCCAGTATCTGTCTTCATGATTTCTCCCGTAACACCAAAGAAATCTCCTAAATCGCCTTTTTTGAAAATAGCATAGGGCTCTTCGCCAACTTCATCTTTACGAACGTAGATTTGAATCTGTCCTTCACGATCTTGTAAATGAGCGAAACCAACTTTACCTTTTCCGCGTTTAGTCATCATTCGGCCAGCTACACTTGCAGTCAATTGTTTCTCGTGTAGTTCTTCTTTAGTATTTGCGTCATATGTTTCGTGTAATTCTTTTGAATTTGCTGTACGTTCAAACCGTGCACCAAATGGATCAATGCCTTCTTCACGAAGGTTTTCCATTTTTTCGCGGCGGACACGCATTTGGTCGTTCATTTCTGTCAAATTTGTTTGTTCCTCAGTCACGAATGTTCCTCCTCAGTATGTAATTACTCTTACTTATAATGCCAATGAATAAGCAAAAAATCAAGCCGAATTCCTCATTCGGCTTGAAGATCAGCTAATTTTTTCTCTTGCTTCGGTCTTTTCTACAAGTCCGTCCAATAAATCTAGGATCACTTGTTTTTCTTCAGTCTGGTTAATAGTAAGCTTAACCTTCGCCGAGCGAGGAATTCCCTTCAAGTAATAACTCGCATGCTGACGGAATTCGCGACAAGCAATTTTTTCTCCCTTTAGATTGATCAGCCGCTCTAAATGAAGTTTTGCTGTTTCGATTTTTTCTCTAGCGCTTGGTTCAGCGATCAATTCACCCGTCTCTAAATAATGCTGAGTTTGATGAATCATCCAAGGATTGCCTAAAGCAGCACGTCCTATCATTACTGCGTCCACACCAACTTCTTCAATCATCCGTTTTGCATCTTGCGGCGTGCGGACATCGCCATTCCCCATAAAAGGAATCGTCAATTGATCCGCAACTTGTTTTAAAACATCCCAATTTGCTTGTCCTTCATACATTTGTACCCTTGTTCGACCATGCATCGCGATTGCTGAGGCTCCTGCACTTTGGGCAGCCAGAGCATTTTCTACCGCAAAAATATGTTGCTCATCCCAACCGATCCTCATTTTAACTGTCACGGGAATATCTACAGCGGACGAAACAGCCTCTACCATTTCGTAGACCTTGTTAGGATCTAACAGCCATTTTGCCCCAGCCTCAGCTTTGATAACTTTATTTACTGGACAGCCCATATTAATGTCAATAATATCTGCTTCCGTATTTTCTTGAACAAATTGTGCGGCTTCGACTAATGAGTCTTTGTTTCCGCCAAAGATCTGGACACTTAAAGGATGTTCGCGTTCATCGATATACAGCATTTCTAAAGTTTTTTTATTTCTAAAATGAATTCCTTGATCACTGATCATTTCACATACAACTAATCCAGCCCCGAACTCTTTTACCGTTACACGAAAAGCGGCGTTCGTGATACCCGCCATCGGTGCCACTACGATCCGATTCGGCACTTCTACATTTCCAATTTTCCATGCGCCATTTAGTGGTTTCACGATTATTCCCCCAAAATTTCTTGCTTCAATTCATTCAGATCTGCTTCACTGTATTCATATTTATTATTGCAAAACGCACAAACTGCTTCCGCGCCGTGATCTTGATCAATCAATTCTTGAATTTGTTCTACCCCCAGTGTAATGATTGCTGAAGCAAATTTTTCTTTAGAACAATCGCATTTAAATTGAACAGGCATCTTTTCTAAAAATACAACATCATCCGTCGCTAGTAGATTTTGAAGGATTTCTTCTGGTGTTTGCCCTTCATCTAATAAAGTCGAAATACGGGCCGTTTCCTTCAAGCGTGCTTCGATCTGATCAATGATTTCGTCACTTGCTCCCGGCATAATTTGGATCATAAAACCGCCAGCAGTTTTAATTGAATCATCTGTATCAACTAGCACGGACACTCCAACTGCTGATGGAATCTGTTCCGAAACAGCTAAGTAATAGGTAAAGTCCTCACCTATTTCGCCAGAAACAATTGGTGTTTGCCCCGAGAATGGTTCTTTTAGACCTAGGTCCTTAATAACAGTGAACATTCCTTCCGTTCCAACTGCGCCTCGCACATCAATTTTCCCAATCTCATTTAACGGCAGACTAATATGCGGATTTTTGATATATCCTTTTACCTCGCCCTTTCCGTTGCTATCGACTACGATGGCTCCAGCAGGTCCATTTCCTTCTATTTTCACAGTCATTTTATCTTCACCTTTTAAGGTTGCGCCTAACATCAAGGCACCGATCATCGTCCGACCTAAAGCCGCGGAAGATGTATTCCATGTATCATGACGTCGTTGCGCCTCTGCGACCGTTTCTGTCGCATTGACTGCATATGCTCGAACAAAGCCTTCATAGGCTAATGCTTTTACTAAATAATCACTCATCTATCTGCTCCTTATTCCTATTTTACTCGTGATTGCATCATACTAGGTGTTCCAACATTTTTCAACTTCTCTGTATGTGCTTGATAAAAAAGTTTAATAATCCTTTTCATGCAGAGCGAAAAAAAGAGCAGATAATCATTCATCTGCTCGTTAAAACCATAGTGGTAATAAAAGTGCGGCCATTGCCGTAGCATCATATCTTGTTGCTTCAGCCTTGAGTTGATTGTGTAATTCCCCCAATGCACTAGGGAAATCATGCTGATGCGACAAAGCATATAGTGCGATGGCCTTACAAATTTTAGTTGCAACTAGTCCGTACTCTTCTGTTTTTTCTAATAACTTTGCATTTTCCAACAAAAACTGTTGGACCTCAGGGCGTGTTTTTACTTCTTCATTTCCATATGCCCGACTAATTTGATCCATCATTTGTTCGGCCTTTTCACTCTGCTTCATAATGCCACCTCTTTGCTGTCATTCTACCCTTGCTTAATTATTTTGCCAACTCAAAGGAGCTCCTTCATCATAATTAGGTCGGTTTGTCTATCGGCTCCTAAAACAAAATCGTGTGTACCAACCTTCTTAAATCCAAATTCTTGATAGAAATGTAACGCATTTTTGTTTTCTTCCCAGACACCTAGCCAAATACTCGTACGCTTTTCTTTGTAAGCCAGGTCAAAGGCATAATTCAACAGCTGCTTTCCTAAGCCTTGTCGTTTGAACTCATCACGAATATAAATCCGCTCGACTTCCAGTCCATCTTTATCCAACATCTCCGTTTGCGCATCTCCTGTATTCAGTTTCAAGTAACCTGCCACTTCGTCAGCTAAATAAATAAAGTAAAAACGCGTATCAGAAGTTGCCATCTCCTTCTTCAATTTGTCATAGCCATACGCTTCTGATAGATACTGTTGCAAATCGGCCGGTTCATTCTCACTTGCAAAGGTATCAGAAAAAGTTTCGATACTAATTCTTTTCAGTTCTGATAAATCTTCAAAAGTACAGACAATAATTTTCCCTTTCATTTTCAATTCTCCTTATAGCTTCCTAAAATATATGCCTTTTATATCACTATGAATTGTGCTAATAAAAATAAACGACATGCCCGAAGACATGCCGTTTATTTTTATTCTTGATTATCGTTTGTGTCATCTGGTTCAATCTTATCGTCTGATTCTTTATGTTCAGGCGCTTTATCTTCCGCTTGTTTCTCAGCATCTTTTTCTTCCAAAGCTCGTTTCGCTTCTTCAAATGTTTGTGCTTGAGTTTTTTCACTTGGATAAAGGCTACCCTTACCTTCAGGCATTTCACCTGTTTCAAACAATGACTTGATTGCTTTAGCATCCAATGTTTCGAATTCCAATAATTTTTCAGCAATCAATTTGTGCTGAGCTCGGTGAGTCTCAATGATTTCACGCGCTTTTTCGTGTGCTTGCATCAAGATACTGCGAACTTCTTCATCAATTTCAAACGCCACTTGTTCTGAATATGCTTTAGTCTGACCGTAATCACGACCAACAAAAACTTGATGGTTTCCTTCGTATTGAACTGGACCTAATTTGTCACTCATTCCATATTCAGTCACCATGCTGCGCGCCAATGATGTTGCTTGCTCAAAGTCGTTTGATGCACCAGTTGTTTGTGCATTAAAGACGATTTCTTCAGCGGTACGACCACCTAGAAGCCCTACGATTTGTTCAAACATATCATCCTTGGACATCAACATTTGATCCTCTTTTGGCAATGCGATCATGTACCCGCCAGCACGTCCACGAGGAATAATCGTTACTTTGTGAACGACACGCGCACGATTCAAGACCATCCCAATGATAGTATGACCGGCTTCGTGATACGCCACCATTTCACGTTCGCGTTTGCTGATGACGCGGTCTTTCTTAGCAGGTCCCGCAATAACCCGGTCTTCTGCTTCGTCCACATCAGAGGCATCGATTTTTTTCTTGTTACGACGAGCTGCTACTAGAGCTGCTTCATTCAAAACATTTTCTAAATCAGCACCAGCAAAGCCTGGTGTTTGTTGAGCAACGACTTTCAAATCAACATCGTCTGCCAACGGTTTATTTCTAGAATGTACACGTAAGATCGCTTCACGACCTTTAACGTCTGGACGACCAACCAAAATTTGACGGTCAAAACGACCTGGACGCAATAACGCTGGATCTAACACATCAGAACGGTTTGTTGCAGCAATGACGATTACGCCTTCGTTGCCATCAAACCCATCCATTTCAACAAGCAATTGGTTCAAGGTTTGTTCACGTTCATCGTGACCTCCGCCCATACCAGCGCCACGTTGACGACCAACTGCATCGATTTCATCGATGAAGATAATCGCTGGTGCATTTTTCTTGGCTGTTTCGAATAAGTCACGGACACGAGATGCTCCGACCCCAACGAACATTTCCACGAAATCTGAACCTGAAATTGAGTAGAATGGTACACCGGCTTCGCCGGCCACCGCTTTAGCTAGTAAAGTTTTACCAGTTCCGGGAGGTCCCTCTAATAGAACACCTGCTGGAATACGGGCGCCTAATTCCACGAAACGACGCGGATCTTTTAGGAATTCCACAACTTCAACCAATTCTTGTTTCTCTTCTTCTGCCCCAGCTACATCAGAGAAACGTACACGATTAGCCTTTTTATCGGCTTCTTTGGCTTTAGATTTCCCAAAGTTCATGACACGGCCATTACCGCCGCCACCGCCGCCTTGTTGGCCGATCATCATGTAGAAGAAGAAAATCATAATCAAGATTGGCAGGAAGCTGACTAGTAATGTCACCCACATGCCGCTGCTGGATTCTTCTTCAATTTCTGTCTTGATTTTGTTTTCTTTAGCTAAGTCATTTACTTGACTTAACGTTGAATCATTTGGCAAAACAATTGTTGAAAAATGAGTTGTTTTTGAATCTGTTGAACCGATGATACTCAAGCCGCCAGAATTAGCAACCTCTTGTTTCTCCTTATACTCACCAGTAATTTTGTAAACACCACCGGCAGGTTGGATCTTGAGGTTCTTAATTTTGCCTTCTTGCATCTGTTCAGTAAAGGTCGAATACTCGATATCTGGCGAAGCTGATTTGTTATCCCCAAAAAGGAAATAAACAACCATAACCATAGCCAAGATGACGAGAATATAATAGAGAGCATTTTTTACTCCCTTATTGTTTTTGTTCATCTGCGTCCTCCTCGCACTTGTTAGCTTATTAGCTTGTTAAAAAAGTTTTATCAATTTTGACCTTTTAAGTATATCACACTGTGATTTTTTCAGTCACTAATTTGATTGATAAATTTTTGGCTTCAATACACCTACATATGGCAGGTTTCGATACGCTTCTGCATAGTCAAGTCCATAACCGACCACGAACTCATTAGGTACGTCAAAGCCGACATAATCCGCATGAATATCTACCACACGGCCTTCAGGTTTGTCCAACAATGTGACGATTTTCACTGATTTGGCTTTACGGTATTTAAATAAATCAACTAAATAGCCCAGAGTCCGACCACTATCAATGATATCTTCTACAATCAATAGATCTCGCCCTTCAACATTCGTGTCCAAGTCCTTGATAATTTTTACCTCACCAGAAGAAACAGTTTGATTTCCGTAACTTGAAACATCCATAAAATCTAATTCCAAATGTGTATCGATCTCACGAACAATATCAGCCATAAATGGTACGGCCCCTTTTAAAATACCAACTACTAAAGGATTTTTATCCGTATAATCTGCAGTTAATTGTGCACCTAATTCGACGCAACGTTTTTGAATATCTTCTCTAGTAATCAATACTTTTTCAATATCTTTTGCTAGCATGTAGAAACTCCTTTCATTTCGATACTTGAAGCCTGTAGTCAAGTATGTAGTGTATTCTATCAGTTTCAGTTGTAATACTCAAATAGGAATTAACAAAAGGTAAGAGCGCTAAGATTTCTCCTGTGGAATCTTCTACAATCCACGCTTGCTCACGTTTCTCAGCAGAAACTTTTTTGTCAATAAAATAACGGCTAACCCGTTTAGTTAACGTCTCAGTCAAACGTATCCGATCGCCTGACTGCCGACGTCGAATCGTTAAAGGCAACTTTACCTCTAAGGGCAACGGAACTTGGTACACCTCATTTTCCAAAGTTAGATCGCTTTTTTTCAAAGCAATCGTCGTACCATCAGATAATGAACATCGCTCATTTTCCGACAAACGAAAGACACCTTTATCGACTTTTGCCTTCTTCTCTAAAACAAATTGTTGGTAACGTCGTGCAAATTGCCAGTTATCTCCGAGATCCATAATCCATTGACTACCAGAATGTTGAATTTGGTCTAGTAGTGCAAAAAGTTGCCGCTGAGAGATTATAAACGTTGTCTGCTCCGCTGTTTGTTGAAAGAACGCAGAAAGAAAATAATAACGAGCACCAGTTTCTGCAGGTAAAATTTCATGAGAAAAAGACCAGCGTCGACCGTCAAATTCGATATTTCTTAAATTTTCTTTTAGTGACTGATCTATCAATTGATTCGCCCAAATCAATTGTTGATGAAATTGTTGGGCATGCTCCAAAACCTGTGAATTCTCTTTTTTTAGCTCCGGAACGACATTTTGCCGAATGCGATTGCGAAAATACTCCTGCGAACTATTCGTAGCATCTTCGAAATAGGTCAAGCGCTTCTTTTCTGCATAGCTATAAATTTTTTCTTTCGAAAAAGGAAGCAATGGGCGTAATAGAATCCCTGTACTAAATTTTTGCAGACGGGCAATTCCGCTATGCCCCGCAAAAGAACCACCACGAGTCAGACGCATCAAGAGCGTCTCTAATTGATCATCGCCATGATGGGCCGTCAACAGTAAATCGTACTTTTCTTCTGACATGATCGTATCAAAAAAATTGTAACGAACTTTTCTAGCTTCCGCTTCAATATTTTTTTTCACGGGTTGTTCCCATACCTTCAGATAAAAAGGCAATTTACGTTCTTCACAATAGTCTCGTAAAAAAGCCGCTTCAGCTTTTGACTCCGCACGTAACTGATGGTTCACATGAGCTACACCGATAGTCGCTCCCAATTGCTCTAACAAATGTAAAAGAACCATCGAGTCGACTCCAGTCGAAACTGCCAATAATATTTTCTTGCTCGTCACTAATTCAGGGTTTTCACGAAAAAAAGCCTGTTCCATGTTACTCTCCTTCACCTATAAAAAAAGCTGAAATCCTAAAAGAATTTCAGCCTCTCTATTTTAACTACGGCGACCGCCACGGCCTCCGCGTTTTCCTTCGGTATTGCGTTTGATCGATGACAAGCGATCATCACTATCCTTTAAAAAGGAACTCATCAATGAATCGAAGTCTTCTTTGCCGCCACTTTGGGGCTTGCCTTTACCAGTTGGTTTCGGACGATTATTGTCACGGAACTCACGTTTGAAAGGTTTCTTTTCTGGTTGTGGTTGATCTTGTGCCTTACGGATCGAAAGGCCAACTTTACCGTCGTCTCCAACAGAAGTCACTTTCACCGTTACTTCATCGCCGACAGTCAATACATCATGAATGTCTTTGACAAAACCATTAGATATTTCACTGATATGGACTAAGCCTGTTTTACCTTCTCCCAAGTCGATGAAAGCACCAAAATTGGTGATCCCTGATACTTTTCCTTGCAGCTTAGCTCCTACTTCGATTGACATAAAAAAAATGTTCCTCCTATTTTTTTTCCAATTTATTTTAAAACTGCGTTTAAACTATTTGGCAGTTTCGGACTTTACAACTTCGTCAGCAGACTGTTTGTCTTTACTAGGCGTATTTGCTGAATCTGGTAAAACAAAAACCAATTCTCCATCTTTTGAATAATAGAAACGACTACGGGCCAACTTCGCCACATAATTATCATCTTTCAACAATTTCACGTCTTGCCTCAAGCCATCCACCTGATCATCTACTTTCGCAGACTCAGCAACCGTTTTGACTTTGATTTCTTTTAATTCACTTAAATGACGTTGTTCATTGAAGATTTGAACTCCCATGACAATAGCAGCAAATGCTGCGATTGCAAGAAGCGCTGCTAAACGACGACGTTTAAAGATTAATTGTCGATGTTGCTTTTGAAATTTACGATATTGCTCTTTGGCATATGGTGTATCTAATGAAGCAACTTTTTGCGTCTCGTTCTCATTCATTCCAGCTCGCTCCTTACCATGAAATTCTTTACTATTATATCAATTCAGGATATAATTGTCTATTTGAATTATCTTTAATTCCCGTTATTTTCCACTCGAGTCTCACTAATAATCCGATACATTTTCGCTGCGTCATCTTTTTTAGTCGACTCATGCAGCTCCTCCACCGCGACCTCTAGGACTTTGTTTCCAAATTGGATTCTCAACTCATCTCCGACTTTTACATCAGATGAAGATTTTGCTAATTTTCCATTGACTTGAATCCGACCTTTATCCGCAACTTCTTTTGCTACCGGCCGACGTTTTATGATCCGTGAAATTTTTAAAAATTTATCTAATCGCATGAATTATCTCCTTTTCCAATTTACTCTCAATAATTTACTACCAAATGGCAACATCAGCCATTCGCGAATTGTTAATAACCGTAATTGAATGGCTAAGATTATAAAAACACTTCCACCAATCAACACACCAAAAATGGCTGCTAGCAATGCAATACTTCTTTTTTGAACCATTCCAAAAATAATACTGATACCGCCATAATAACATAAGAGGGCTACTACCATACCAATTAAGCAAATAAAAAGTTTTCCCATAAAATTACGTTGACTGCCATAACTTCGCGTTTCTTGATCACAGGCGAAATGCAAGATAAATAAAGCCGCCGCTAATCCTAACAGTGTTGAGAGACTAGCACCAATTGTTCCAAATTGTTTTGTCATTCCGCCAGTAATCACTACTTTTAAAAATAAACCGACACCAGCAGCTTGCAAGGAACTGCGATATTTATTTTGACTTTGGGCAATACTTTGATACGCCTGCACCATCGCCATCAAAAAAATCGCAAAAACGAACAAGACAAGTGTCCCGCTTCCTTTATAATCCTTGAACAACGCATAATTTACATAAGGCAGTAACAGAGCCAAGCCAAGCGAAGCTGCCGCAGCGATTCCACAAGTTAATCGTAAAAATATTTGACTTGTTTTAACAAACATCCCACGATCACGATTGATTAAATGGCGTGTCAATACCGGTAAAAAACTAGAACTCAATGCCAATGCCACTACTAGGCCCAACTGAACCAGCGGCTGTCCCCGATCATAAATTCCCTTAGCCAACTTTGCTCCATGTTCATTCAAGCCAAAATCAACTAACGCTTTTTTAACGGTAAAAGAATCAATCAATTGAAATAAAATCAACAATCCGCTATAAATCGTCATCAATCCGCCTTCAAGCGCCAAACGTTTTCCCAAAGCTAGCGGATTTTCTCCGAGTGTGGGCACTTTTAATGTAAGGCTAGTTCCTAAAACTTTTCGGCGATAGTACCACAAGACAAGGACTGCCGCAATTCCGCCAACCAAGGCACCTGACATCGCTACTGTCCCTGTGTGATAAACATCCCAGCCAAATTGTCTGAATGACCAGGCGGCAATAACAATCACTCCGACGCGAATTATTTGCTCAACAACTTGCGATACAGCAGTTGGAACCATCAACAGCTTTCCTTGAAACTCCCCTCGTGTAATTGATAGAAACGGCATTATTACAAACGTAAACGAAACAATCCGAATTAAGGGAGCGAGGTTGCCGTCACCCATCCAGTTTGCCATCGGTTGTGCAGAGAAGAAACACAATGCCCATAAAATCAGTCCAAAACCACTGATCAGTGGAAATAATTCATCCAGTGCCTGGCGTTGATCACGAGGTTCTTGCTGCTCTGCTACATATTTTGAAATAAATTGGGGTAGGCCTGACAAAGCCAACGTCATAGCGATACCGTAAATCGGATAAACTTGTTGATACACATAGAAGCCTTCATCACCGGCAAAATTTTGATAAGGGACACGATAAACCGCGCTCAATAATTTTGCGACAAATGATGCCGCAGTCAAGACGAAGGCACCTTGCATCATGACTCGCATTTCTTTATTCGCCAGCGCCTCCACCACCTATTCTTTGTATTTTTGTTTTCGCAATGCA
This sequence comes from Enterococcus malodoratus, assembly GCF_027659535.1. Taxonomy (NCBI): domain Bacteria; kingdom Bacillati; phylum Bacillota; class Bacilli; order Lactobacillales; family Enterococcaceae; genus Enterococcus; species Enterococcus malodoratus. Next base: position 12,103 of record NZ_JAQDPG010000006.1, read on the forward strand.
CGTACAAACAAGCTAATTTCTCGTAACCAGACTGCCTCGTCCATTGTTTTCCCAATAGTTAGTTTGATGACCATTTTATCCTTTTCGACACCTAAGGTTGCTTTCATCTTCGTTGCACTCAAGGCTTCAAAAAGCTGTTCAACTTTATAGGCTTTAGTACCGACCTTACTTAACGTCAACACAATTTGCTGCTGACGTTTCACGATACTTTCAACTAAGGCACGATCGCCATCCATTTTGATTTGTCCGACATTCAGCAAGTTGGCCACTTCGTCAGGATAGTCTCCAAAACGATCGACTAAATCGGCCTCTACTTCATCCAGCATCTCCGTACTTTCTAACTCACGAATCCGCTTATAGATTTCAATTTTTTGTCGTTCGTCCTCAATGTAGGTTCCCGGAATATACGCGTCAATTCCTAAATTGATCTCTACTGAAGTTCGCTCGACTTGCGTATTTTTTCCTTGCTTACGGTCAACTGCTTCAGATAGCATTTGAGAATACATATCAAATCCGACCGCATCAATAAATCCATGCTGTTGGGCACCTAAAAGATTTCCCGCACCGCGGATTGACAAATCTCGCATCGCGATCTTGAAACCAGATCCTAATTCTGTGAAGTCCTTAATAGCTTGTAGTCGTTTTTCACTGACCTCATTTAGAATTTTTTGCGGCTCGTACATGAAGTAAGCATAGGCGATTCGATTGCTTCGACCTACACGTCCACGCAATTGGTATAACGTCGATAATCCCATATAGTCCGCATTTTCAACAAACAATGTATTGACATTAGGAATATCCACTCCCGTTTCAATAATTGTAGTAGTAACTAAAATATCGTATTGACCATCAATAAAATCCATTAAGGTATTTTCTAACTGAACTTCTGTCATTTGGCCATGAGCAAATCCAATTTTGGCATCAGGTACTAGCATCTGCAATTCTTCAACTTTTCGTTCAATCGTCTCTACTCGATTATAAAGATAGAAGGCTTGACCGCCACGTGCCATTTCTCGTTCGATAGCTTCCCGGATTGCGCCTGGATTCGTCTCCATCACATAGGTTTGAATCGGATAACGATTTTCCGGCGGAGTTTCGATCACAGATAAATCACGCACACCCAACATTGACATATGCAGCGTCCGAGGAATCGGTGTTGCTGTTAAGGTCAATACATCTACTTGCGAGCGTAATTGCTTCAAGCGCTCTTTGTGTTTTACACCAAATCGTTGTTCTTCATCAATAACTAATAAGCCTAAATCAGCAAACTGCAAATCTTGCGACAAGAGTCGATGAGTTCCAACTACAATATCGACCTGTCCAGTACGAATTTTTTCAATCGTTTCGTTCTGCTGTTTCTTCGTACGGAAACGGCTCAACATCGCGACATTGACCGGAAAGTTTTCAAAACGTTCCGTCATCGTATCAAAATGCTGTTGAGCCAAAATCGTCGTTGGCACAAGAAAAGCAACTTGTTTATTTTCTTTGATTGCTTTGAATGCTGCCCGTAAAGCTACTTCGGTTTTACCGAAACCGACATCTCCTACCAACAAGCGGTCCATCGGGCGAGTCTTTTCCATATCATGCTTGATCTCAGCCGTACTCCGCAGCTGATCATCCGTTTCGGTATATGGAAAAGCATCTTCAAATTCTTTTTGATATTCGTCGTCGGGACCAAAAGCATACCCGCGTTCAGCTTCACGCTTGGCATACAGCTCGATTAAATCGTCGGCAATGTCTTCAATTCTTTTTGAAACTTTGCTCTTGGTTTTGGTCCATTCGCTTCCGCCAAGTTTATTGATTTTCGGTGGTTTGGCTTCGGAAGAAACATATTTTTGGATCAAATTTAACTGTGTTACTGGAATGAATAATTTATCGTCTTTTTGATACAAGATGGACATATAATCTTGATGGACACCATCAATCTCAATCGTCTCCATGCCAATATATTTCCCGATCCCGTGATTCGCGTGAACAACATAATCGCCTGTTTTTAACTCATTATAGCTCTTTAAGCGTTCCGCATTAGAGATGGTTTGACGTCGAGCACGCTTTTTTGTAACCTTTTGGAAAATCTCTCGTTCGGTTACTATGACCAATTTATCTTGAGGCAGCTCAAAACCATTCGTCAAATTCCCCAAAACAATCTGTGTCTGCCCAACTAATAAATCATCCGGTGTTGTTTGAACTGCTGCAATCTCAGCATCCTGAAATTCCTGTGTCAGTTTTTCTTGTCTTTCCTGATCGGATACAAGGAATAAAACAGTTTGTTCTTGTTTTTGCCAACGATCAACTTCCGTTTTAAGCAAAGGCATTTGTCCGAAAAACTGCTGCATCGAACGGTATTGAAAATTATGAATCGCCTCGAAGCGCAGATTTCCCATCCCTTTTTGGAATAACGAAAAAAAGCTGGTAGCTAGTTTGGACTTTTTAATTAGGTCTTGAGCATTCATACCAAAAGTCTGTTCAGAAAAGACACGCATTTCTTCAATTTTTTGTGTATGCCATTCTGCTTCTTCCCGCTCCATCTCACGATGTGTCTCCATCATGCGCGGATAATCATCGACAAACAACAGGCTATCATTAGTAAAGTAGTCCAATAATGAAACTTTTTTTTCATATAATAAGTCAGTATAATATTTTGCTTGCTCTGTTGGAATTCCATCTTCCCAAGAAGCAATTAATTGGCCAAAATAGTCATTTAAGAAATTATAGTCCTCTTTCTCTTTTGTGACCGCCAAACGATTTTGTAAAAGCTGATTTACTTTTACTGCCCCTTGTTTCAAATCTTCTTCAGAAAAAACTAAATCTGTGGTTGGTGTAATCCAAACGTCATTCAGATTTTCTACCGAGCGTTGCGTTTCCGGTTCGAAATAACGTAGTGAATCTACTTCCACATCAAAAAGTTCAACCCGGACCGGGTATTCTGTCGTCAACGGGTAAATATCGACAATGCTTCCTCTCATACTGAATTCACCCGGTTTGCCAACCATCGTTTGTCGTTCATACCCCATCAAAACTAAACGTTGCGCTAAGTTCTCTAAATCAACTTCACTGCCGATTTCCCAATGTAATTGATTGGCTGTCCAAGTCTCCGTCGTCGGCAAGTATTTTCGTAACGCTGCAGTCGGCACAACGTAAATTCCAGATCTTCCTTGAGACAATGCTTGCAGCGTTGATACGCGCTCTGCCCGCGCTTCTGGTGAAGCAAATGCCATTTCTGCTGAAAGTACTTCATCCACTGGAAACAAATGGACATCTTCTACGATCTGTCGCAGTTCATCGGCTAACTGGTTGCTGTAATAAAGATTAGGTACGACGATTACGGTCTGTTTTTGACTTGCCTGATGCGTCGCCGCCATCACTAATGCTTTTGCTGAACCAGAAAGTCCGATCAACAATTGACGTTTCGCTTTTTCATCTAATTTAGCCTGCCACTCCTTTACTAGCGGCAATTGATTTACAAATTCAATCAAATTCATCTTTTTACTCCTTAATCCATACTCACAAAACTGGTTTGTTCTAAGATGTTCGTTACATTTTCCGTTCATTGTAGAACAAATTTTAAAAAAAAGTCATTCGGCACTTTAGTTAAATCGATTCATTGTTTGCAAAAAATCATTTCCTTCAATAAAATCGTCCACTGCATCCGCAGCCCGCGCAACACTGTTTGCAATAGTCGCGGCTTCATCTTTACCAAAGGTACTCAAAACATGGTTTACGACCGTTTTTCCATTTGGTCGTCCGATGCCGATTTTTATCCGATCAAATTCCTGCGTTCCAATATGAGAGATAATACTTTTTAATCCATTATGACCACCGGCACTGCCTTTTTGTCTTAGACGCAGTTTTCCCAGCTCCATATCCAGGTCATCAGCGACTATGACTAATTCTTCCAAATCAATACCAAAGTACGTCATCAACGGACCTACAGCTCGCCCTGATTCATTCATAAAAGTCATCGGCTTCACTAATAGTATTTTCTCACCTTTGACAAAATAATCCGCTACTTCTGCTTCAAGAGTATTTTTCTTAAAAATCGCTCCATGTTCCTTCGCTAAAAGATCCACAACCATAAAACCCGCATTGTGCTTTGTGTTTTCATATTTTTTTCCTGGATTCCCAAGACCTACGATCATTTTCATTGTATTACCGCCTCGTTTTTCTATATAAAAGTTCTTCTTGTATTGAAGTTTATTCCACGTTCATCTGCATGACAAAATGCTGGATAGTCAAATGACTACCCAGTCCAAAATTTTCTTTATACAGTATAACACAAACTAACCTGTAGTGACCGTTTTCAGTGCTTTAAGTCTCTCTTAAGTTTCTGTTATTTTTGAAAAAAGTTTATAGTACCAGCCTCTTGAGCTGTTCACACATGAAGCGTTTTCTTCTGAAACAGCAAAAATAACTGTATTATTAATGAGTAAACTACGTGACAAGTTTCATTAATTAATGGTATCATTCCACTGGAAAAACAAATAGAAGAAGGGATTGGTACACATGACTGCAAAAGCAGCTAGTAAAACCCATCAAAAAGTAATGTTAATCGGAGACGGCGCAGTAGGTTCAAGTTATGCCTTCGCTCTAGTCAATCAAAATATCGCTCAAGAAATCGGTATTATCGATATCGATACCAACCGTACACAAGGAGATGCAATCGACTTATCACACGCATTAGCTTTTACATCACCTAAGAAAATCTATTCTGCCTCTTATGAAGATTGTCATGATGCTGACCTTGTTGTCATCACAGCCGGCGCTCCACAAAAACCAGGTGAGACTCGTTTAGACCTTGTTGGTAAAAACTTACGCATCAACAAGAGTATTGTAGAACAAGTAGTAGCTTCTGGTTTTGACGGAATCTTTTTAGTAGCCGCTAACCCTGTAGATATCTTGACTTACTCTACTTGGAAATTCTCTGGATTCCCTAAAGAACGTGTAATCGGTTCTGGTACTTCATTGGATACAGCTCGTTTCCGTCAAGCAATCGCTGAATTAGTAGACGTTGACGCTCGTAACGTCCATGCTTATATCTTAGGCGAACATGGTGACTCAGAATTCCCAGTTTGGTCACACGCTAACGTTGCCGGCTTACAAATTTATGAATGGGTAAAAGATAACCCAGAAGTTGATGAAGAAGCTCTAGTTAACTTATTCTTCGGTGTACGTGATGCTGCATACGAGATTATCGAGAAAAAAGGTGCGACATTCTACGGTATCGCTGTTGCCTTAGCTCGTATCACACGCGCAATCCTTAATGACGAAAGTGCTGTATTCCCATTGTCTGTTTATTTAGAAGGACAATATGGACAAAGCGATATTTATATCGGTGCACCAGCTGTCATCAATGCAAAAGGAATTCAAAATATTATCGAAATTCCATTGAGCGATGCTGAAAAAGATCGTATGGATGCTTCCGCTAAAGAACTTAAAGAAGTTATGGATAAAGCTTTTGCTGATCTTGAAGCTGAAGGAAAATAGACTTTTTCTTAACCGCAAAGAATATTTTTATTCTTTGCGGTTTTTTTAATATTTACTAACATTTCAAAACATATCACTCGTATTTCAGCCATTCTATGGTATATTTATATTCGGTATATCATTTTGAATAATCGACTACTTTTTAATAGATACACTTCGATAATTAATGAAACCAAATACAGAAAAGCAATGAGGAGTTATTTCGATGACAAGAAATGAAAGAAGAAATTCTCGTGGCCGAACGCGAATCGGTGTGATCGTTGTCTTAGGTTTATTGGTAGTTTTAATTGGCGGATACGCCTTCCGCAGTACATATTACGCTCAAAGGTTCCTACCAAACACGGTGGTTAATGGCGTGAAGATCGATAATTTGACAGTGAGCGAAGCAAATCGAAAAATTACCCGTGAACTGACAGATTCACCTTTCCTAATTAAGATCGATGATAAAAATTGGAAAGAGATCAATCGCAAAGATTTAGGCTGGCAAAATGATTATCAAGCTGGTTTAAAAGCAATGCAGAAAAAACAGAACCCATTTAGCTGGGGCATGCAATTGGTTTCTGCAGCGGACACAAAAGACGTTGATGGAAACACCTTGGATGAAAGCAAACTAAATGCCGTTGGCGAAGCAGTACGAGCAGAGATTACTCAAGCAAACACAACTAGAACAGCTACAGAAAACGCTAAAGTTTCTCGTACAAATGATGGTTTTGAGATCACTCCTGAAAAACAGGGGAACACGATCGATGTTGATGCTGCTGTGAAGGCTTTTCAAGAAGCTGCAAAAACAGGCAAACAGTCAATTAACTTTGATAATTATCTTGCTAAACCAACTATCACCAAAAATGATGCTGATTTGAAAAAGACGATGGAAAAGATGAATGCTGTAGTAAAAATCAAAGCGAATTACAGTATTGATGGAGAAAACTTTCAGATCCCTTCATCTGACATCAATGATTGGTTAGTCGATGACAATGGTACGATGTCTCTTGATCAGGAAAAAGTAAGTGCTTATGTTTCTGGTCTGGGCGAGAAATACAATACCAGCTCAAAACCTACTGATTTTAACAGTACTCGCCGCGGAAAAGTTTCTGTTCCAGCCGGTACTTATAGTTGGACGATCAACACATCAGCAGAGGTCGAAGCACTAACCAAACAAATTTTGGAAGGCAAAGACTTCACTCGTTCACCAATTGTTACTGGTGCGACAACTGCTGACAAACCTTTAATTGATAAAACTTATATTGAAGTGGATTTACAAAACCAACATATGTGGTATTACAAAGATGGTAAAGTTGCTTTAGAAACAGACATCGTCAGCGGAAAACCAAGTTCACCAACTCCAGCCGGTGTTGATTATGTTTGGTCTAAAGAAACCAACAAAACCTTAAAAGGAAAAAATGATGACGGCAGTGACTATGCGAGCCCAGTTAAATACTGGATGCCGATTGATTGGACTGGCGTTGGACTTCACGATTCTGATTGGCAGCCTGCTTATGGCGGCGAACTTTGGAAGACTCGTGGTTCTCACGGATGTGTGAATACACCTCCAGACGTCATGTCAAGACTCTTTGAAATGGTTGAAGTCGGTACACCAGTATTAGTTTTTTAACAAATTAAAAACCAGCGAAATTTTCGCTGGTTTTTTTATTTATTCTGCTGAAGTAAATACTTCTGAGACGTCATCGTCATCCTCTAATTTATCAACCAAATGATCAAGTTTCTCTTGCTGATCTTTATCGAGACTAACAGTCGTTTGAGGTATCATCGTTAACCCCGCTTGTGCTAATTTAAATCCATCTGCTTCCAACTGATCTCTCACACTGACAAAGTCGTCTGCAGCGGTATAAATCTCAAAAACCTCTGGTAGAATTTCCATATCCTCCGCACCAGCTTCTAGCACCTTCTCAAACATCGTATCCTCATCTACAGATAATCCTTCTCGTTCGATCGCGATATAGCCTTTACGGTCAAACATGTAATTGACTGATCCTGTCTCTCCAAGATTTCCACCATTACGCGAAAAAGCCACCCGAACATTTGTCGCTGTTCGATTACGATTATCAGTTAGCGTATGAACTAAGATGGCCACACCGCCAGGCCCATAACCTTCATAAGTAATTTCATCATAGTGTTCACTTTCACCCGCCGAGGTCGCCTTTTTGATTGCTCGATCCACATTGTCATTCGGCATGTTAGCTGATTTAGCCTTATCGATCATTAGTCGCAGTGCAGGATTCGTACTAGGGTCAGGACCCCCGGCCTTGGCCGCCATGTAAATTTCTCGTGACATCTTTTGAAAGATTTTTCCTCTTTTCGCATCTTGAGCATTTTTTCGTCCTTGAATATTGTTCCATTTACTATGTCCTGACATGGTACATACCTCCAATTATTTTATCTCTATCATTGTCCGTCTGAATACAAGTTTCGTCAAGACAAAGCCTATCGGTGCTTCTTGAACTGGTGAAACAACATAATTATTAAACAAGCCGTCAATGCTCCAAAAGAATCTAGCATGACATCTTGAAATAATGGTGTACGTCCACCCGTCAGCATTTGATGAAATTCATCCGTAGCCGCATAGCCAGTTGCAGCCAGCCAAGCGAATAACAGACCTAAGACCGATGACTTTTGCTTCAATTTCGGTGATAATCCTAAGTATAGACTACCGCCTAAAATAAAATAAGTCAGAAAATGTGCCGCCTTGCGAATAAAAAATTCAACAAACTTAACATATCCCTTTGCAGAAACACTGACTTCGCTGCCAGCATAGTTGAAGGAAATACGACTGAGGGATTCTTTAAAAGGTTCATTTGCTAAATATTTTTGGATCAGGGAAACTTGACTTTGCTGTTGATAGGTCATTGAAGAACTGATAAATAGAATCACCATTACTATAACAGCGACTCCTAAATAAAAATTGCCATTTTTCAATTGTTTCTGCATTGCTTTTCCTCCATTAAAAAAACCGGTACGAAATTCGTACCGGTCACGATTAATTAAATTTGATTACATACGAACTGCAAAGCTTGGAGCATAATAGCTTACAGAACTTACAGTAACTGTTTCGCCTGGTTGCGGTGCGTGGATGTATTGTCCTCCACCCATTGCAATCGCTACGTGGTATGAACCACCAGGGCTACCCCAGAAGTATAAGTCGCCAGCTTGTGCTTGATCTACAGAAATACGTGTTCCAGCAGATTCCTGAGGAACTGTCCATCCGCCGATTTCACGACCAGTAGCTTGACGGTAAACATATGAAGTAAAACCAGAGCAGTCAAATCCTCCTGGTGTTTTTCCACCCCATACATATGGTGTACCGATATATTTCATTGCTTCAGCAACAACTCCACCAGTATTTCCTGATGGTGCTGGAGCTGGAGTTGGTGTAGGCGTTGGTGCCGGTGTAGACGGCGTTTGGTTATTTGTTGATGAAGAAGTCGAACCTTGATCACTCGAACTTGAATTTCCTGTATCAGAAGGCGTTGTTGGTGTAGCTCCGCCGCCTTGGAAATTATCTTCACTAGTCGATGCTGTTGAAGATGATTCAGTCGCACTCGATTGTGTTTGTTGCTCAGTTGATGAAGATTCTACTGTAGCTGCAGACTCAGCTGTTGAGCTTTCAGTTGTTGTAGTGCTTGTAGCAGCTTCTTCTTGAGCCTTGCGATCTGCTTCTGCTTTAGCATCTGAATCAGCTTTCGCTTTGCGATCTGCTTCCGCTTTTTGAGCAGCCTCTTGAGCTTCTGCTGCTTTACGAGCTTCTTCTTGTACACGTTGTTGTTCTTTAACAGCAGCATCTTGTTTTTCTTTCAAGCTTGCTTTTTCACTTTCAGCAGTTGCTTGTTGAGTTGCTAAAGTCGTTGTTTGGACATTTAGGTCTGCTTGTTTTGTGATTAAATCACCTTTTTGGCTTTCCAAAGTTGCTTGGTTAGCAGTGATTTGTTCTTGTTGTTTTTGGTTTTCAGCTTGTTTTTGTTCAACTTCTGCTTTATCAGCCTTTTGTTGTTCAACTAAATCGTTATTTGCTTTAACGATTGTTGTCATTGCTTGAACACGACTAACCGCATCAGTAAATGACTCAGCATTCAATACTACGTCAATAACGTTAGAACCTGAAGATTGCTTAACTTGTGTATCACGTGCTTGTTCCTTAATTGTTTCAGAACGTTTTTCGATACGTTTATCCAACGTTTCGATTTGTTTCTGCAACTCTTGTGATTTTTCTCTTAATGATGCTTGTTCGTTTAATAACCCTTGGGCTTTATCGTTAATTGAAGCAACTTCACCTTCTAATGCGTTAATTTGTGATTGCGCATCAGTTTGTTGGTTTTCTAAACTTGAAATTTTTGCATCTTGATCTGCAATCTTACTATCGAATTCATCGGCAGAAGCTGCGGCTGGAGCTGCTAATGCGCTTAATGTCACTGAACATACCATTAATGCTGATAACAAACTTTTTTTCACTCTAATGTCCTCCGACTACTTAGTTTTTATTTTTGAATTTAATTAGACTTTTTTCTAACACATTCATGAGTTTACCACAGCTGTATGTCATCCGTATAATAGCTTTGTTACAAAAACATTTCATTTTACTATTTTTGAGTTACAAATCGCTGCAACAAAAAAACAGAAGATTTTCTCTTCTGTTTTTTTGTATTTATTTAAAATGAGGATTTTCCCTTATATACCAAGCTCTTCCTCTGGCGGTCCAATCAATAATTTTTCTAATGGAAAGATTAAAATGACAAAGGTTAGAATATTAAAAAGCAGTGTTGGCCCTAAATATCGAGGCACAAAAAAGTCGCTGCTGACCCCTGTCAAGCCAAAAATAGTTTGCAACAATAAACTGATCAGTTCAAAGAGCGTTACACTAATGACAACAGTAAAAAAGAGCGTTAAGATGTTTTGTTGAATAGTCTTCTTAAAAAGGTAAAACAGCATAACTAGTAACGGAAAAATTACCGCATAGATACCGATGACACCTATGTAATACAAGTCATACAGAACTCCTAAAACCAACGAAGTTCCCAATAAAAACCGTTCATCAACAACTCGCGAGACAATCAATAAAACTAGCAGTGCCAGATGTGCATTCGCAACATAAACATTGTCAGTCAATGATGCAATGATACGAGTCACATGAGCATCTAGTAAAAATAAGAAAAGTAACAAGAATGGCGTGATATATTTCAAGGTTGTTCGTCTAATCATTCGGTCGCTCCCGCCATTCTTTGGATGATCGTTACAACTGAAATATCATACATTTGCGCGTATGGTTTAATGTAAACCTCGCGATTTAATCCATAACTATCCGGCTTGACCTTAACGACAGTTCCGATAGCAAGATCAGCTGGTGAGTTCCCCCCTAAACCGGAAGTTTGAACGACATCGCCTTCTTTAATGTCTTGGTCACCAGTAATTTCTGACGCAATCAGCTGCTGGGATTTAACATCGTATTTATTCAGCACACCAAAAGAATTTTCTTTATTTGAACTTATTTTTACCGGAAAATGATTACTACTTTTATTATCTGAAGTTAATAATTGAATCTTAGATGAGTGGGCATTCACTTCCATCACACGTCCAATTAATCCCTTTTGAGACATAACAGCCATATTTCCTTCAACACCATCTTTACTTCCCTTGTCCACAATCAGCATATCCTGCCACGTATCAGGTGAACGAGTGATAACATTAGCTGTAACCTTTTCATAACTAGTCAATGTTTGATTCAATTCAAGCTCTTCTTTCAAACGTTCGATCTCTTGAGCTTGATTCTTCGTTTTTTGTTTTACTTCGTCGTATTGATCAACTTCACCTTTTAATTTTTGATTTTCCTCATAGGTGTTAATCAGATTTGAAACAGATTTAACACCGCTGCTAAGCCAACGTCCCGGTGCAGTAATTGTTTTATCAACAACACTGACAGTGTCATTGATGGCTGATTGAACAATATTTGTCTCGCTATCCTTTGCTCTGTTTGCTGCGGTAATCGAGACAGTTGCCACTACAATAATAACAACAACTAATATAATAATGATATTCTTATTTGGATTGAACTTTCTCACTTAGGCACCTCTGAACGCTATAATATAGAATAAATTTTACCACTAAATGAAGGGATTAAAAAGCAACGACTGTTGATTTTAAAGAATTTTAGTATCTCTCATAAAATAAAAAAAGGAGTGGGGATGAATCGTTTCAAAAACGACTCTTCCCCACTCTTTTTAAACATCTCGACTCTGAATCACTGCAATCATTCCTGATGAAAAACTAACCTCAGCTTTCCCTTCCAAAAATTCATTACTAGCTAGGCTAGTAGGCTGCGAAAAATCGACCTCGGCCAATTCATATTTCAGATTCTTCAACGACAGCTTTGTTACAGGTGTCAGACAACAAAAGGCTACATACTTCATACGATCATTCTTTTTAATCTGATATTTCCCAGGAGATAGATAACTTACCACATTACCTTGATCCGCTATTTTGATTTGCGATAGAAACGGAAAGAACCGCGGTTCCACACCTAACCACAGATTCGCTAGCAAATGATCTAAACGTCCTCCCGTCGCACCTATCAAAGTAACTTCTGCATAAGGAAATCGCTCGAAAGCTTTAACTAATGCGAGTTGAGTATCCGTGTCGTCCTTTTCCGCAGGCGAGGTCAACACTTCATCAACTGCATCGAACACCTCTTTTTTTTCATCTTCATTCAACGAATCGAAATCTCCAATTGCTAAGTCAGGCACAATTCCTTGACGCAAAAGAAATAAATTGCCGCGATCGATTCCGATAATTTTTTCAAATTCAGTTGAAAAAGCAGGCCAGTGATTGGGATCACCGCCTGCAACGAGTAAGATCTTCATTAGTCGATTGCTGCTCGCAATGCGTTAATTTTTTCTTGTGGGTTTTCTGCGTCATAAATATACGAGCCTGCAACAAAGACATCAGCACCAGCCGCAGCACATTTTTTTGCTGATTCTGGTTGAATACCACCATCAACTTCAATTTCATAATGATAACCATGTTCTTTACGTAAGCGATCTAATTCGGCGATTTTTTCCACTGTACCTTCGATGAATGACTGACCACCAAAACCTGGATTTACTGTCATCACCAAAATCTGATCTACATCCGCTAAGACGTATTTGATTGATTCAACCGGTGTTCCAGGATTTAGTACAACACCTGGTTTCACACCTGCAGCTTTGATCATTTGAACCACTCGATGAATATGTGGAGTTGCTTCAACATGAGCCATGATGATATCTGCGCCCGCTTTGGCAAAATCATTGATGTAATTTTCTGGGTTGGCAATCATCAAATGGACATCTAGCGGTAATTTGGTGACAGGACGTAAGGCACTCACAACTACCTGACCGAAAGAAATATTCGGCACGAAGTTTCCGTCCATCACATCGATGTGGATATAGTCAACACCTGCATCCTCCACCATTTTCACTTCTTCACCTAGACGTGCAAAATCGGCACTTAAAATCGATGGGGCAATTTTCATAGTATTTACTCCTTTTTCATTTTAATGTATTTATTTTCCTTTACAGGAAAAATAATTCTGTTTTTCAAGCCGGATACCATCCAACTAAATCTCTGTATCTTAAATTAACTTCTCTTGAGTTTTTCTTCACTCTCAAAAAAATGCGAAAAGTTGGACTGACATCCTTTTCCATTTTCTGGAAAATAATTTTGGTTTTCAAATCTAATCACTTATTTTTTTTATAAATAGGACGACGTTTTTCGATCTCTTGTAAAAATTGTAAATAATTATCGTAACGTGTTTGTGCGATCATGCCTTCTTCTAGTCGACGTTTTACTTCACAGCCTGGTTCTTTCACATGTCGGCATTCACGGAACCGACATTCCGGCGCAGCGGCACGAAATTCAGGGAATTCTTTTGGCAGCTCTTCAACAGTAATCTCCAAAAAATCAATTGAACTGAATCCAGGCGTATCAGCTACTAAGCCACCAAATAAATCCAGCAATTCCACATGGCGCGTGGTATGCCGTCCTCGACCCAACGCATCTGAAATCTCGCCTGTTTCCAAATTCAACTCTGGTGAGACATCATTTAATAATGTTGACTTCCCTGCACCTGATTGTCCCATAAAGACGGTTAGTTTACCCACAAATAAATCTGTTAATTTTTGTTTATCTTGTTCACCATCAATTACTGGGTAACCCAATGGTTCATAAACAGAACGAATTTGCTCCACCAATGTTTGGTCGGAGACCAGGTCAGTTTTTGATAAGTAGATAATCGGATGGATATAATTATTTTCCAAGGTTACTAAAAAACGATCCAGCAGATTATATGAAAAATTTGGTTCAACCAAACTAGTTACGATTACCCCCTGATCCACATTGGCAACTGGCGGGCGAACTAACTCATTTTTCCGAGGCAGCATTTCAAGAATGTACCCCTCGCTATTTTCTTCACTGCTAAATACTACTTCATCACCGACTAAAGGAGTTAATTTCCTCTTGCGGAAATTACCTCGTGCACGTGTCTGATGAATCTTTCCCTCACTAGCAACGTAATAAAAACCACTTAAGGCTTTACGAATCTGTCCTTCGATTCGTCTCATCTCCTTTTTTATACAAAACTAATCCAACTTTCAGACCATACTGCTGTTCATTAACCCCTTGCAACTAGGCTAACTCTTAAATAAAAATCATTTTTCTAAAATCAACTTCGATTATCATTGTATTCACTATACAATAACTTTTAGTTTAGCATGTCTATAACATCCTGCTAAACTGACACGTCTTAAATTCATTTTTATTGTAGCATACTTCAAATGCTATTTCAGTACAAATAACCTAAAAACCTTTCCTAAAAAATATAGGAAAGGTTTTTTCTACGGTACTGTAATTGTCTCTTCTTTTTGTACATCTTTTGTCACTACTGCCGTTCCATTACGTCGGACTTCAATGGTGGCAGATCCGCCTTCTGTAGTGGTTACAGATACTGACTGGGATGTGGAAGAGGTGTTCTTATCTAACGGAAAACTCAGAACCTCTGTCAAACTTGATTTTTTAGCATCTTTCAACAAGACAGTGATCTTGTCCTGCTGATCATTTGAGCCAGTAAACTTAGCCGAGATCGTCACATCAAAGGTAGTTTCTTTATTTTCAGAACCTTTAGATATATATACGGTTACGGTGTCACCGGCTTTCAATGAAGAGGAACCCGCACCTGGGTCTGTTCGAATGACCTTCCCTTGTTCCACGTCATCTGAAAATTCTTGCTGCTCAGAATATTTCAACCCTAAATTAGTGATTGTCGCCTCTGCTGTTGCCTTGTCCTGTCCAGTGAGATCATTCAACGTCACATAACTTGAACCTGAACTGACTTTCAAAGTAATGGTATCTTTTGAAGTTAATGCTGTGCCGCTAACTGGGTCTTGACTGATGACTTCCTCCGCTGAAATAGTTTCACTCGATTCGTTCACCCGCTTGATCTGATTGCTTGAAATGCCCAGCTGAAGTAAGCTTGCTTCGGCTTCTGCATAAGTCATCTGGGAGTAATCACCAATTTTTATCGTTTTAGGTCCATTTGAAATACTGAGTGTAATTTCGTCTGTTTTCGGATCGACCTTCGTGCCTTCTTTTGGCGTTTGGCTCAACACTTGATCCACAGGAACAGACTCATCATTCACTTTTTTTATACGAATATTTTTTTCTAAAAATCCGATTCTCTCCAAATCGTCCCTTGCGTCGTCAATTGCATCGCCTTTATAGCTCTTCAAAGTGACTTTCTTAGTCCCTGAACTTATATATAATCGTACAGAACGATTCTTTTTTATCATAGTGCCAGATTCAGGGTTTGTTTTTACTACACGTCCTTTTTTGACCGTGTCGCTTGGGACTTCATCCGCTTTATTATCGACCGTTAGTTTTGCCGCCTTTAATGCCGTACGTGCTTCCGCTTCAGTCATGTCCTTGACTTGAGGAACTGATATCTCCGCGGAACTGCTCATAAGATATCCTACTCCTCCGCCAACTGCTAACATCAACAATAGAAAAATGATAATAAACCATTTTTTGCCTTTTTTCTTTTTCGGCTTTTCTTCAGGAACCGCGGGCTCCTCTTTAGGCTTTTCAGTCTGAATATCTTCTGGTTGAATCGGAGTCAGTACTTTAGTTTCATCTAGCATCGCCGTTGGCTGCCACGGCAACTCGTTTGCTCGCGCAGGGTTCAATGCTGTTGAAAGGTCTGCTGCCATCTCTTCTGCTGTTTTATAACGATCAGCTGGCTCTTTTGCAGTCGCATGCATCACAATATTTTCCAACGCCTGCGGTACTTCAGGATCAAAACCTTTTACTGAAGGCATTTCATCTTGAAAATGTTTTAGTGCAATCGTAACTGCTGACTCTCCGTCAAAAGGGACATTGCCAGTAATCATTTCATACAAAATGATTCCTAACGCATAAATATCTGATTGTTTTGTTGCCATGCTGCCGCGGGCCTGTTCGGGTGATAGATAATGTACAGATCCCAGCATGGAATTTGTTTGGGTCAGAGAGGTTTCAGATAAGGCGATCGCAATCCCGAAATCAGCGATTTTAACCACGCCTGCCTGATCCATCAAAATATTCTGCGGCTTCAAGTCTCGATGAATGATTCCATGAGCATGAGCCAAACTTACTGCAGATAGAATTTGTTCCATAATATCTACAATCTTGCCGTAAGGAATAGGTGAACGCGTTTGAATATATCGCTTCAAGTCCATTCCTTTTACATATTCCATAACCAAATACTGCATACCGCTTTCTTCATCCACGTCATAAACACCAACGATATTCGGATGAACCATTTCGGTTGCCGCTAAGGCCTCTCGCTGAAAGCGTCGAATTGCAGTTTGATCATTTTGAAAGTCGAAGCGTAATATTTTGATGGCAACATCACGATCTAAAATCAAATCGTGGGCCAAAAAGACGTTCGCCATACCACCGCTGCCGATACTAGCGATGACTTTATAACGTCCATTGACCAATTTGCCTATTTCAATCATGGACGAGCCTCCCCTTCAAAATGAATCAGCAAGACAGTAATATTATCCGCACCACCAGCGTCATTAGCAGCATTGATCAATTGTTTAGTTTTGGCTTCCAGTGTTTTGTCACTTTCTACGATTGCCAGAATATTTTCTTCACTGACCATATTGGTCAATCCATCTGAACACAACAACAGATAATCGTTTTGAAGACACTGATGTTCTGAGACATCTGTCTTAATCACACCGGCAATTCCAACCGAACGCGTCAACACATTTTTTTGGGGATGAATTGCTGCCATTTCTTCTGTGATTTCTCCAGATTTCAGCAGCTCATTGACCAATGAATGGTCATCCGTCAATTGTTTTAGTTGATTATTTTGGATTAAATACGCTCTACTGTCACCTACGTGAGCCAAGACAAATTTTTCATCCAATAAAGCGGTACTCACAATTGTTGTCCCCATCCCTTGCATTTCTGGATGAGCAATACCTTCTTGATAAATTGCTTCATTGACTTTTTGAATTTCTGCTAAAAACCACTGAGCTGCTTCATCTGGCTGCGCAATAGTCGAGGTCGACCAAGCAGCGCCTAAACCGTCAACAGCCATTTTACTAGCAACATCCCCAGCCAAATGACCGCCCATGCCATCGGCCAATATTGCTAAATACATACCTGCTTGATTAGTAAAAACATTTGCATAGTCTTGATTCATGTTGCGCCGCTTACCGATGTCTGATTGAAATTGGATCTCCATCCTTTTGTCCACCTCATTTATCTATTTTTTTCGCATTGCACAAATAAAGAAACCGTCTGTCATAAACATTTCTGGATATAAAACCAGCATCTGCTCATGAATCTCCGGTTGTAATTTTTCTTCTAAATCCAAGTCGATTTTTTCAAAATCAGGATGAGCGGCTAAAAATTCAGCGGCCACCTGTTGATTTTCCTCTGAAGTAATCGTACAAGTACTGTATACCATAATCCCACCTGATTTCAATGTGGGTGCGCAATTCTTTAAAATTTCCAGCTGAATTTTGGGTAATTGAACAAAATCCTGTGCTTTTTTCTGATATTTGATGTCTGGTTTTCGACGCATCAATCCTAAACCTGAACATGGCGCGTCTACCAGGATACGGTCAAAACTTTCTGGTGCAAATTCTTTCGATGCTTCTCGAGCATCCATTTTCTTTGTTACCACTGTGTCCGCAACACGTAAACGTTCCGCATTTTCTTGAACCAGTTTTAACTTATGTTCATGAATATCTAACGCCGTTACTGATCCTTCATCCTGAAGCAGTGCCGCAATATGGGTTGTTTTTCCTCCCGGAGCAGCACAAGCATCCAAGACTTTTTGCCCTGGTTCGATTTCCATAGCTTGAGCAACCAACATTGAACTTTCATCTTGAATTGTCAGCCAACCATTTTGAAACAGTTCGCTGCCAGCCAGAAATCCTCTATCTGCCACAATCCCATAAGGCGTAAGCTCACTGGGACGTGCCTCTATCCCGTCCTCTGCCAAAGCTTCAATCGCTTCCGCCCTTGTTAAAAAGCGTAAATCAATTCGCGCACTTACACGACTAGGCTCTAATAAAGACAAACCAAGCCTACGCGTTTCTTCTTGACCGAGTTCAGCTACAAATTTCTCTGTCATAAATTTTGGTAAACTGATCTCTATTGCTAAACGTTCAATCGGATCATTAATCAACTCTAATGACGGTACACCCTCACGTTGAATTGAACGCAAGACACCATTGACGAACTTACCAGTTCCCGGATTTCCTTTGGCTTTAGCAATTTCAACGGCCTCATTAATGATCGCATGATCTGGTACACGATCTAGATAAAGCATTTGATAAACAGATAATTGCAAAAGACTTTTGACCCATGGATCGACTTTTTTAGCCTTTTTAATAAACGGTTCGATGTCATATGCTAGTGAAAGTTGACGACTGATCGTCCCATAAACAAGTTCAGTTAATAAAGCCGTATCCTTGCCATCAACTTGATTTTTTTGAATCAATTCATTTAACAATAAATTTGAATAAGCCCCTCCACGATTGATTCGCTCAATCGCTTCTAATGCGGTAAAACGTACAGAACGTAATAATTTTTTTGGTATTTTTGCCATCTACCCCACCTGCTGCCCTTCAGCAACGGTTTGGCCGCTGCCATTTAGAAAGGCTTGGATCGCTTGTTTTGCTTTACCAGCGGGTTGCAGTTCATCTACTGCTAAGACCGTGCCGTTTCCGCAGGCGATATGCAAGGCTTTTTTCGAACGCGAAACGATCGTTCCAGGCGCTGCTGTTGTTGTTTCTTCTAACGGTGTTGTGCGAAAAATTTTCCAACGCGCACCTTCATAAGTAGTGAAGGCCACCGGCCATGGATGCATTCCTCGAACCTGATTATCAACTTCTTCGGCCGTTTTCTGCCAGTCGATCGCTTCTTGTTCACGACTGATATTAGGCGAAAAAGTCGCTTCTGCTTCATTTTGCGGCGTTGGTTTTAATTCGCCAGAAATAATTTTGGGCAATGTTGCTAGCAATAATTCTTTACCCACTTGGCTTAATTTTTCAAACATCGTCCCTACATCATCTTGTTTAGTGATAGCCGCCTTTTGCTGGCTGAAGATACCGCCAGCATCCATTTTTTTGATCATTTCCATGATAGTCACGCCGGTTTCCGTTTCACCTTCCATGATTGCATAATGAACGGGGGCACCGCCTCGATATTTGGGCAGCAGCGAAGCATGAACATTAATCGCACCCAATTTAGGGACCTGCAATAATTTTTCTGGTAAGAATTGACCGAAGGCTGCGGTAACTAATAGATCCGGCGCTAGTTCTTTGATTTTTTCCATCTCAGGTGAGCCGCTGATTTTTTCTGGTTGCAAGACTAATAAGTCATGTTTCAACGCAGCTTCTTTGACAGGTGTTGGCGTAATGATTTTTTTTCGTCCAACTGGGCGATCTGGTTGAGTCACTACCGCAGCGACATCATAACCTGCTTCAATCAAACTCTCCAAAATCGGCACTGAAAAAGCTGGGGTTCCCATAAATATAATTTTAGTCATCGGCATGTTCCTCCATATAACGTTCTAAATCTTCTGGTTTGATTATTTCGATTACTTGATCGATAAACAATTTGCCATTTAAATGATCAATTTCGTGTTGAAAAGCACGAGCTAAATAGCCATACGCTGTGACTTCCATTTCAGATCCTTCTCGATCATAATAGCGCACAGTCACTTCATCAGCACGCTCGACTGTTCCATATGTTTCAGGAATTGAAAGACACCCTTCGACATCAATCGTTGTTCCTTTTCGATCGATGATTTCCGGATTGATAAAATCAAAACGGTCGCCTTCTTCAACTTCAACCACTGCGATACGCAGGTTTTTTCCAATTTGAGGTGCAGCTAGGCCAATGCCATCATGTGCCACCATCGTTTCATACATATTATCTAACAATTCAACGATCTCATCGGTAATATATTCGATTGGCTCTGCCTTTTTTAGCAAACGCTCATCCGGGTGAATAATAATGGGATAACGCATAGAGTCCCTTCTTTCATATTTTCTAGGATTTTTATCTTCTGTATTCTTCTATAAGCGGGAGAACGATTAATTTTTTGTATTGTCCTTTAAATAAAATACATTGGTTCGTTGTCTATGGCGATCAATAAGCCTTGTCGCTGGTCCTTTTGACTCACTTGCAATATATCTTCTAAAGTCGCTTGTAGTTTTGGTTCATTTTTATATTTGATAATCAATTGATAGTAATAACGGTTTTTGATGCGCAAGATTGCACCGGGTGTCGGTCCTAACAGAATACTTTGCGGACTTAGCTGTTTCCGCAATTGTTCGGCTAATTGAAACGCTTTTTGCGCTGCTCGCATCTCTTCTTGATGAGAGACCGTTACCTTAACCGTATAGTAGTAAGGCGGATAATCCGTTTGATGGCGGATTCGCATCTCTTGCTGGAAGAAACTCTCATAGTCATGATGCTGTGCCAACTGAATAGTATAGTGTTCAGGATTAAATGTTTGAATGATCACTTCACCAGCTTTATCACCACGACCGGCACGACCGCTTACCTGCGTCAACAATTGGAAGGTTCGCTCACTGGAGCGGAAATCCGGCAGATTCAAAGCAGTATCCGCGTTTAAAACACCCACCAAGGTTACGTTTGGAAAGTCTAAACCCTTTGCGATCATCTGCGTCCCTAATAAAATATCTGCTTCACGATCGCCAAATGCTGTTAGAATTTTTTCGTGCGCACCTTTGCGGCGAGTTGTATCGACATCCATCCGCAGAACTCTTGCCTCTGGAATCAATTGCTCCAGCTCTTCCTGAACCTTTTCCGTTCCCGTTCCAAAGTAACGAATCTTATCTTTGCCGCAATTCGGACAACGGTGAGGGATTCCTTCTTCATGTCCACAATAATGACAACGCATCGTTTTTGTATCCATATGTAAAGTTAAAGAAATATCGCAATTCGGGCAAGGCAAAACAAACCCGCAATCACGACACATTACGAAAGAAGAGTACCCTCGACGGTTTAGCAATAACACACTTTGTTCGCCTTTCGCCAAGCGGTCTCGCAATTTCTCTTCCAATATCTCGGAAAATGAAGAATTTAGACGGCGCTGCATTTCCTCCCGCATATCAACAATCTCAACTGTTGGCAATTTAGCCTGTGCGCTGGCACGTTCAGTTAGATTCAACAAATGATACACACCTTTTTGTCCACGTGCACGTGATTCTAAAGAAGGTGTTGCACTGCCCAAAACAACCGGGCAATGATGGTAGTTCCCACGCCAAATCGCTAAATCTCTAGCATGATAACGTGGTGACTCCTCTTGTTTGTAGCTAGTCTCGTGTTCTTCATCGATGATGATCACGCCCAAATTTTCTAACGGAGCAAAAATTGCTGATCGAGCTCCCACAACCACATGTGCTTCTCCACGTTCTAACTTGCGCCATTCATCGTATTTTTCGCCTTGTGACAGACCACTATGCAAGACGGCCACTTCACTGCCAAAGCGCTCTTTGAAGCGTGTTGCCATTTGCGGCGTTAAAGAAATCTCAGGTACCAGCATCATGGCAGTTTGACCATTCGCCAGCACATCCTGGATAACTTGAAGATAAACTTCTGTCTTCCCGCTTCCTGTCACGCCCTCTAATAAGAAGACTTGGTGTTCATGAGCGGCACTCTTCTTGCTGATAGCTTCATAGGCCAATTTTTGTTCAGGATTTAGATCTAGTGCGGAAGTTTGTTTGATTTCTCTTTCAGCATAAGGATCACGATATTTTTCAATCGCTACAAACGCTAACCAGCCCTTTTTCTCTGCTTGATTCAAGTTGGCTAGAGAAAAATCTTCCGCCTTCATTTCTTTGACGGCGATCAGTTCTTCGTCAGAAAGTGCGGCTAAATAATCCAATAGCTGTTCTTGTTTATACGAATTTTTTCGTAAACCAGCTTTTAACTCACTTGCCTTTTCAGGAGAAAACATTCGTTTGATGTAGCGTTCTGTTTTTATTTTATTTTTGGTATGGACTTCATAGCGTAATTCAACGATGTTCTTGTCGCGAAGCACAGCCAATTCTTTCAACCAGCCTTGTGCTTCTGCTTCTTCCCAAGTAATCGACTCTGAATCTTTGAAATATTTAGCTTGAACCGCCGGATCCTCGGCAACGAGATACAATCGTTTTTGATAATCAGCCTTCATAACACTTGGCAGCATCGTTTGCAGACAAGTGACTTTAAAGGCAAACGTCGTCTCTTTCATATAGTCCGCTAAAGCTAATAACTCTTGATTTAAGACAGGAGCTAAATCCAACACACGAATAATCGGTTTCAAATTATCCGGCAAAGGTTCTGGAGCTGTTTCAAAACCAACCACAAATCCTTGGACATGTCGCGGACCAAAACCAACCTCCACACGCATCCCGACTTCTACCGCTAATTGAGGCGGGATTAAGTAACTAAATGGCTGATCCGTCTGCATCGCCGGCACATCTACAATCACCTGTGCTAATTTCATTTTTCCGCCTCCATTCCTAATTATTGTACTCGATTTTATCTGAGATCGCTTAAATTAAAGATACTATGTAAGAAAAGCTTCGTAAAATTACGCCTAGGCATAATTATTTATGTTAAAAATGCGAGTCTCTTAGACCACAAAAAGAAGGGACTGCGCCAAAAGTATTGGTACAATCCCATTTTACATCAGCAAAAAAATCCCTGTGCTTAGTTTTGTTCGTTGCGAATGCGTGCTTCTAAATCACGTTGATCACGTTCACGTTGTAAGTGACGTTCTTCTTCTTCCATTTTCAAACGTTCACGTTTGATTTCTGGATGTGGATCATTAATCACAGCACCTGCGTCGATTTCTTCTAACGCTTGGCCAACACTTTTTACAGAATCAAATGAATCTAGCGTTGGTTGTGCACCTGCATCTAATTCGTGGGCACGTTTACTGGCTAAGATTACTAAAGAATATTTTGAATTCACATGGTCTAACAACGTATCAATTGAAGGTTTTAACATCATAAGCTTATATCTCCTTTAACATTTTTATATATTTACCAATTACTCGGTCAACTCGGTAGTGTTCACTGACGATAATATCTTTTATACGATCAACAGCTTTAGGTACTTGATCATTGACGACAGCGTAATCATAGAGCGCCATCATTTCGATCTCTTGGCGTGCAACGAGCATGCGTTTTTCGATCACTTCAAGGCTATCGGTCCCTCGTCCAACGATCCGCGCTTTTAATTCCGCAAGATCTGGCGGTGTAAGAAAAATGAATACACCATCCGGCACTTTTTCTTTCACTTGTTGGGCACCTTGGACTTCGATCTCTAAAAAGACATCTTTCCCCTCGTCTAACGTTTTGTTTACATAAGTTAGCGGTGTTCCATAATAGTTTCCAACATACTCGGCATATTCCAACATATCGCCTGCTTCGATCATTGCTTCGAACTCTTCTTTCGTACGGAAATAATAATCGACGCCGTCAACTTCACCTTCTCGCATCGGACGAGTGGTCATTGAGACAGAGTATTGGAACTCATTATCGTCTCTTTCAAAAATGGCTTTTCTGACCGTTCCTTTTCCAACTCCGGAAGGTCCCGACAATACAATCAACAGTCCTCGTTCAGACATACTAACGCCCTTTCATGCTCTTTTTAGCTAACGCCTATTGTGCACTTTTTTTGTGAATATTTCAAGAGGCATCCGTAAGCTATCTGCTATTTATTATGGAAATTCACCTACCTATTCAACATTTTGGATCTGTTCACGAATTTTTTCTAAAATTGTTTTTAGTTGGACAACGATGTCTTTGATCTGAATTGGACTTGATTTTGATCCAATCGTATTGACTTCACGATTCATTTCCTGCAGTAAAAAATCCAACTCGCGGCCAACAGGTTCCGTCGTTTGCAAAAGTTTTCCTAATTTTTCTAAATGGATACTCAAGCGGTCAAGCTCCTCATGGATATCACCGCGCTCCAATAGAATCGCCAATTCAGTCAGTAAGCGATCTTGGTCAACAGTATTTCCTAGATACTCTTCCAGCTTTGCTTGATACCGTTGTTGAAAATCAGCCTCATATTCTGTCACAAATCCCTGCAATTCATTTACTAGGTCTTGGACTTTTTCACTGTATTCAAGCATCACTTTTTGAATGCCTATACCCTCATGTTCACGACTGGCTGCTAACTGTGTAAAGGCCGCATCCGCAACCACTTGAACTAACTCCTCCAAGGTGTCTTCATCGGAGGGCTGATCAACCAGCGTTACAAAATCAGATTGCTCCATTGCTTTTACCAGCACTTGTTCTGCTGGAAAATCCACAATACCGAAATGTTCCTTTCCGCCATTTTGCAGTTCAGAAACTAATTGCTGCAGCAGCTCCCAATCAACGGAAACTTTTTTATTGCCGCTTTTTAACGGTGTTAGATTAATAAAGACATCCACTCGTCCTCGTTGAATTTTTTCTTTCGCAATCTTACGGATCAGAGCTTCAAAAGGATTCAATTCTTTAGGCATGCGAATCTGCAAGTCTAAGAAACGATTGTTGACGCTTTTTAATTCAATGTTCAACTCGTAAGCTTCATTGGTTTGCGCCGCTTGCCCATAACCGGTCATACTTTTCATTTGATTTGTTCCCTTCTTTTATTAAATCGTGGACTACATATTGCTTAAAGCCTCTTTTAAAGCAGCAAATTCTTCATTACTCAACGTAACGCCTTTACCCATCTTCTCGTGCTCTGGCGCCCAGTCCCGCAAATCAAATTTTGGTGGTCGCTCATTCCAGCTTACTAAGTTCAATTCTTTCCGCCAGCCTTTCGGATTTTCCGATAAAACAGCGATTTCTTCTACGATTTCATAATTAAATTCTGCCACGATACTTCCTCCTAGTTGCTCTTACTTTTGGTTAACTTCCAATAGTAAGATTGATATTTCGAATGTATTTAAAAAAGAGTGCCAGCAGCGTTGGAATCGGCCAACGTCGATAAAAGGTTTCTAGAGACCCTTCCTGCTGATAAATTTGCAAGACCTGATAATAATCAGAAAAAACATTATGGCTTTCAATAAAATCGCCAATTTGCTCTTGCACTGAAAATGTTGCGCTTAATTTGATCGGCATTTCAAACTGCCGCAAAATCGTTTCAATAAATTCCTGCGGTGTATACACTTGTACTGGTGAGACATTTACCCAGTAGGCAAAAAATTCCAAAAAGGCTAGGCTGAGCATTTCTGTCGGTACGTGTGTTCCAAAAAACTTTTGCAATTCGGGATACAACGCTTCTTTTTTGAGAATGATCTCTGTTTTTGCATAGCGTAAGAAATCTTTTGTGATCATTTCAAAATTGGAGTGGCAACTGAAAAAGTAGCGATAGCCTTGAAGTTCATCAAATGCCCGTTTTGTCTCTAAGTAGCCTAGATCGATATTTTCTGATGAGCGAGCACTTTGAAACAGCAGCAAATCACCCAATCCCCAAGGACTCGCCAACGCTAATTCAGCAACATTATCTGGTAAGCGATATTTTTTATCCAAACCAGGACCATGAACATCTACCACGATCAGTTCGGTGATCGGTTTTTGCAAGGCGATATCGACCGGCAAATTGTTGCGGTAGCCGCCATCTACATAATAATCATCCTTAATTTTTGCCATCGCCATCATTGGGAAAAAAGCAGCAGAGGCTAACAGCCAATCGATAATTTCTTCTGCCGGACATTCATTGAGTGAGACAATCACTTCTTGGAAAGCTGGCACTTTCGTCGTGACAACGTAAAACGGACAGCCTGTTTGAATTTTTGGTTCATCTAAACGTTCTTCTAATAACCCTCTAAGCGGCTCTGAAGAGACACCCCGTTGCTGCAAAGAGACTTTAATAAACGTACGCAGTTGATCCACTTGAGCTGAAAAATCCAGCTCTTCCACTTCTTTGAAGGTGATATCCAAGACTTTATCGGTCTCGATTTCTTCCCACAATGCCAAGGCTTGATTGTAATCACCTTGTGCGATCAACGCACCATTTAACCCGCCAACCGAGGTTCCTGTGATCACCTCGAATTGAATGTTTTTCTCCAATAAAGCCTTCCAAACACCAATTTGATAAGCACCTCGGGCACCGCCGCCGCCTAAGACCAAACCTGTGTGGTAAACCAATTCTTTTTGCCAAAGTCCATCTAAGAGTTGATAACCTTGGTCAATTAACCATTGCTGCAAAATCAAATTAGCCTCAAGTTTCAAATATAATGCTCGTTTGAATTTTTGACGAGCAGCATTTTCTAACAATAAAAAGGCTGTCTGCCAGCCAAGATTCAGTGAGATCAGCAAATTATTAATTTGCCATGTATTATCCTTATCTATTTTATCTACTAACAGCCATTGGGATTTACGTTGCAGCCAAAATCCTTCTCCACGCTTAACCGCCGCTAAAAACTCTGAGCGAGCCTGTCCATGAGATGGATAGAAAGGAAACAGCAACTGTGTCTGTTGAAATTTTTTCCAAGACGCCAGCAAATCCGAGACAAAAATTCTTTTTAACTCCATCGCTTCCTCCCTTGATTTGTCCTCTATCAAATAAATTCAGCATGTTTGTTCCAGTATAGCAGAAATTTTCCCGCAACAAAAAACTCCAAGGCAGGCCTTGAAGTTTTTTGAGTAAAAGCAGGGCAGAAATGACTCGCCTCTGTCACCGCTAAAATTAATATGTTCGCTGTTCCATTTCAAAAGCCTTGCGCATCGTGTCTGTCGCGTTGTTGACAGAGGTCATAGCAACTAAATCCCCTTGCACGATGATCCGCGTCACACCTTCGATCTCGCCGCAAGTGATCAGAGTGACTTGCTGTTTGTCCGGATGGACATCTAAATACTTCACTTCTGTCGGTTGAACCCGAACCTTTAGCGTTGTTTTGTACGTATAGATATTATGCAGATCGGTCAGATAGATCAAATCACCTTCTTTTACCCCTTCAAGCGGAGTAAACAAAAGTCCTGGACGATCGGCACGATGACTTGCCAGAGCATAATTGCCTTCACCCATTTTTTGATCTGGCGCCAAAGTGCCCGCACCATATAGAAGAACCTCATTAGATAGTCCTTTAAAAATCGGTAAATTTACTTCTACAGACGGAATCGCGATCCCGCCAATCACAGGTAAGCGTTTATTGTCTAACTGTGCTTGTAAAACTGCTTCCGTACTAGCCGGCTGTACCGCATCAAAATCAAAAGATGCGTCTTTTTGCAGATTTTTATCGATCTCCGTGCGATCCATTTTCGCGACGGCATAACGATCACCATTATACTGCATCAAAAAATATTTGATTTGATTGTTAAAAATCAAAGCTAACCCTACTAATAGTAATAAGAAAAGAAAAATATTTATCAGCCAATTTCTTTTTTTCTTCATCCCAAACCTCCTGCGCTCTCGCATCAATCATATCATACTCTTTTCTATTAAGTGACACTACATTCACTTAATAGAAAAAAATTAAAAAAAGAAATAAATGCATTAAGAAGTCGTTATTTATTAAAATGATTTTAAATGTTAAAAAGGGCCTTCAATGTTGCAGTTTTTAAGGCATTTGTAATCTAATTTTAAAATAAAAGATACGAGCTTTTTTTTTATTATTGAGTTAAAATGATTGTGACGACTATTAGAAAGGGTGAAAATTTGTGCCAGATACGTTATTTGCATATATCGATTCCACAAGTAATGCGGTACTCTCAAAAGGTTTTTCACCCAACGATTTTGTTGACGGAATTGTCCATCACCCTAAACATTTGTTATTGCTAGACCCTGTCGCAGAAGCTGGAGAATATGAACCGCATACCGGCTTAAAGGTCGTAAATAGTCCTGAACAAGTCCAACAATTTTTTAACAACAAAGTCTTCACTCAGTCAAAAGGAACGAAGTGGATCGACTTTAATGATCTCGCGATGTTGAAAGAGTTAACACCATTAGAAATATCAGAATTGCTTTATTTTGGGCATATGCGGACGCATCTGCATTCTCCCTTTTTCTATAAATTACAAAACAACTTTGTATATTTCAATTTAGGCAATGAAACTATGCGTGTTTATTATCGCTACTTGGATGAATTTTACCGCATCCTTGCCAGCAAGTTGACTCGCATCGTTCTGGAAAAAGTCAATGATCGCCGCTCGTTTTTCCGTAAAGGTTCTTCCGTTGCACCGCTTGACGGCGAACTGTTGAAGGAATTATATCCGATCTTGCAAGAGGGTGCAATCTTTTGCCTCGACCAGTCTGAACTAAAAAATAAAATCTACCACATCCCCATCTTTTTATCGGATGAAAAGGGATGGCGGCGCAGTCCGAAAAACTATAAGAAGGAACAACAGATCGCAGAGATCACTTACGACACATCCAAACAGCTTTGGTCTTTGGATGTGGAGAATGATGACCCTGTCTTCTCATTCCGTTAAAAAAAGCATTTGTCCCGTTTGGGACAAATGCTTTTTCTTTATTGGTGACTTCGTTTTTGAATTAGATTACCGTCCTTCGGCAAATACAATTGTGGTACCTTTTCAGCTACCAATACGGCGACAATCGCTGTCACAATTGCTGTTGCCAAACCGCTGGCACCGTTCATCACAAATGAAAAGATCCAAGGATTCATGCCCCACAATGCATAACTGCCCCAAAAAACGACACCGGCGATAAAATGCCAAAAGAATTTGGCGCCCGTTCCAACGAAGGTCCCATAGACGATATTTTTTCGTGCGGCCTGCATGTCGTCGGCAAGTATTGCTTGCTGAACTTTTTTGGCATATACTCCGGCAAATCCAGCAAAGGTAAATGCGATCGGGTATTCAATTAATACTTGAATGACACTCAAAAAATAAACATCCCCCGCTGGAAAATGCAAGATTCCCCAGATAAAGGCCGATAGCAACGCTGGTTTTACTCCACGCCGCAATGCGAATAGGACCATCGGGATCATTCCTAATGATACCGTAAAGCTGCTGCCGATCGTTGTTGGGATCAATGAAAGCATGAAAGCCAATGCTGCCACGATTGTCCCTTCGATCATGATTCTTGTTTTGTTGGTTTTACTCATAAAAAAACTCCTCCTTTTGAACATACAGTCCACAAAGGAGAAGTAACTATCATTACTTCATCACAATTCCTACGCTCGAATAACCGAAACAGGTACTAGGGTTTAGAGTAATCTCAATCTCAGCCCGAGGGCTCCCCTTTGCGAAAGTATTATTCTATTTTTAGTACATTCAGAGTATACCAGATGTCTGATCACTCGTAAATGTATAAAGTACTTTTATCGTGAGATACTTTCCTGATCACCGCTTGGCGATAAGGTCGTCACCTTTTTGATCCGATCAATTGTCAACATGACCAGTTGATTCTCTTGGGTCCGAATAACGATAGAATCATTGGTCACTACTTTAGGCAGCCACCCTGAGATCGTTTGAAATTTTTCTTCATCTTTTTCGTCTTGCACTTGAATGACTACTAAACTATTTTGCAGAGCCGCCATCTTCAGTTTGAGAAAAATGTTCTCGTTAGCTTGCTCTTGGGCACGTTTTTCAGCAGAATCATTCAAAAAATCCGAGATGAAACGATACGATGAATTCGAAAACAGCTTAATTAAATTCTTTTTAGGCTTCTCGTTTTTAGTCATTCAGCTTCCTCCTATCAAGAGCATGGTTGCGTAGTTTGATTTTACTTAAATTTCTGGGAAAAAACAAGGAATCTAGTCCTTTTCCAGAAAAGTTAACCATTCGTTTAAACCTTTTTGAATTAAATCGTAGGTTTCTTCAAAATTACCGGTATACCATGGATCAGGGATGCTTTCTCCCGTATGACCGGGAACAAGGTCTAAGTACAAATAGATTTTGTTCTCAGTGCCATCTGGGGCTATCGCTTGAAGATCGCTGACATTTTCTTGATCCATCCCGATGATAAAATCGGCATTATAAAAATCTTCGGTGGTCACTTGCCGGGCACGCATTCCTTTGGTCGAAATGTGATGCTGCGATAGCAGTTTCTGTGTTCCGCGATGGGGTGGATTTCCAACCTCCCAACGACTCGTGGCCGCTGAATCAACTTGGAAATTATCATCCTGCCGCTTTTGGAAGGCATCCCGAAAAACCGCTTCGGCCATCGGTGAACGGCAAATATTTCCCATACAAACAAATAGAATCTTTTTCATGTCATTCCTCCTGTGCTATAGTCAATTTATCGAAATGAAACGAGGGATCGTAAATGAGTAGAATTTATCTTTCCGCCAAACTGCCTGAGCTTGGCACAAAATTATTAAAAGAAGCAGCGCTTGAATATAAGGTCTATGAAGGCGACGGGTTGATTTCGAAAGAAGAATTGATCGAAAACGTCGCTGATTGTGAAGTTTTAATTTGTCCGCTTTCAACCCAAGTCGATCGTGATGTCATCGATGCCGCACCAAAATTGAAACTGATCGCGAACTTCGGAGCAGGCTTCAACAATATCGATAGCGCTTATGCAAAAGAGCGGAAAATCTATGTAACAAATACACCCATAGTCTCTACCAATGCGACAGCGGAATTGACCGCTGGTTTGATCATCGCCTTATCTCGCCGCATCGTTGAAGGGGATCATTTGATGCACGGCAAAGGCTTTGACGGATGGGCTCCATTATTTTTCTTAGGTCATGAACTGAAAGATAAAACTTTGGGAATTATCGGCATGGGAAAGATCGGTCAAGCCTTGGCGCAAATGATGAACGCCTTTGGCATGAAGATCATTTACAACCAGCGTCACCCATTAACTTCTGAACTAGAAGAAAAATTACAGGCAACCTATTATTCACAGGCTGAAGTGATCCAACAAGCAGATATCTTAACGTTGCACGCGCCGTTAACCGAGGACACCCATCATTTATTGACCAGCGATGCGTTTAAACAAATGAAAGACAGTGCCCTTTTGATCAATGCCGCACGCGGACCTCTAATCAATGAGAGTGATCTGCTTCAAGCCTTAAAAAACCAGCAGCTTACCGGTGCCGCTTTGGACGTCTATGAGTTCGAACCCAAGGTTACTGAAGGGTTGAAAGAGCTGCCGAACGTCATCTTGACTCCGCATATCGGTAATGCCAGTGTAGAAGCACGCGACCAAATGGCCGCAATCGTTGTGAAAAATGCGATTGCCTTAATCAATCAACAACCAATCAAATATATCGTAAATGGACTGGACTGAGCTTAACGCTCGTTCCAGTCTTTTTCATATAAGCGATAAGCAAAAAACTCGATGTCCTTAGCAAAACGAAATAATTGTGCCGCAATTGTAATTGGCGGTTGATCCGCTCCGGCTAGTAACCAGTCGATCAAAATTCCGCCGCAGCCATGGGCCAAGAAGCGGGCATAAAATTCCTTGTCAGTTTGCGAGAGCTCACCTTCTTGATCAACCTCATCAAATAGGCGTACAAATAGGCGTTTCGCCAGTTCATTAAACTCTTTCGTTAATACTTTGGGGATCGCCGTCACCGTATTCAAATAGAATTGATGACAGATCTGCATTTCCTTTAACATCTTCAGAACAGATTCTTCCCAATTCGTCAACGCCAGCTCGTCTGAAACCAAATATTGCAGGCCCCGGCGATAATAGGCGTAGTGGAGCAGATCATTTTTGTCCTTAAAGTGATAATAAAATGTCTGGCGGTTCAAGCAGGCCTTTTGACTGATATCTTGAACAGTGATTTTGTCATAATTTTTTTCTTGGCACAACGCGACTAACGCTTTGACAATTGTTTCTTTGGTCGCTTTTCCTTCCGCCATTTTTTCACCTTCTATGCTTGATAAGGGTAGTTGAAGTGTTCATAAGCCAACGGTGTCGCCATGCGCCCCCGTGGTGTCCGTTTAATAAAACCTTTTTGGATCAAGTAGGGTTCGTACATATCTTCTACGGTTTCACGTTCCTCACCGATGTTGACTGCTAATGTACTTAAGCCGATCGGTCCGCCGTGATACAGTTCGATCATTGTCTTCAATAATTTTTGGTCAATATAATCCAATCCCGCTGCGTCTACTTGCAGCAGTCCTAAAGCCTGATCTGCGACTTTCCGATCAATCACGCCATCTGACTGAACTTGAGCGAAATCACGAATTCGTTTCAACAAGCGATTGGCGATCCGCGGTGTGCCTCGCGAGCGGCGTGCGATCTCGACAGCGCCCTCCTCCACGATCTCCGTTTGGAAAATATCTGCTGAGCGTAAAACGATCTCTCGTAAATCCGTCTCTTCATAATATTCCATATGCGAAATAATCCCGAAGCGATCCCGTAATGGTGCCGACAGCATCCCAGCTCGCGTCGTGGCTCCAATCAACGTGAACGGCGGCAGCGGAAAATGAACCGGATGTGCCGTTGGTCCTTGTCCCACCATGATATCCACGTAATAATCTTCCATCGCTGAATACAGGGTCTCTTCCGCCACGCGCGGCAAACGATGAATCTCATCAATAAATAGAACATCGCCTGGCTCTAACTCATTCAAAATCGCGACTAGATCGCCAGGACGTTCGATGGCCGGTCCGCTGGTAGAACGAATTTGAACATCCATTTCATTCGCGATCACCATCGCCATCGTTGTTTTCCCTAAACCGGGCGGTCCATAAAGCAGGACATGGTCCAAAGCTTCCTGCCGATTTTTCGCTGCTTCGATATAGATCGTCAATTCCTGTTTGACTTTGTCTTGTCCGATATATTGTGCAAGATAGCGAGGACGTAATGTTTTTTCTAAACTTTTATCACTCTCATCTACATCGGGTGAAAGTAAACGTTCTTCATCCATTTAATCCGTCCTCCTACTTCTTCATCATTAGTTTCAAGGCAGCACGTAAGTAATCGTCGGTATTTTGCAGAGTTTCTTTCTCCAGCACTTTTTCGACTTTTTTGATTTCTTTCGGACTGTAGCCCAATGCCTGCAAGGCTTCCATCGCTTCGGCCAGAGCTGTATCATCATTGCCTTCATAGAACAAGGACATTGGATCTTCCACTAATTCGGTCAGCTTGCCTTTTAGGTCTAAGACCATTTGCTGCGCGGTTTTTTTGCCGACGCCCGGGAATTTCGTCAAATAAGTTACATCGCCGGCTTCGATCGCTTGGATCAAGCCTTGATGGTCCTCATTTGCCATAATTGCCAATCCGCTTTTTGGTCCGATACCAGAGACAGAAAGCAGACGTAAAAATAGTTCTTTTTCCGCCAGAGTCTCAAAACCGTATAATAAATGAGCATCTTCGCGAATGATCTGCTGTACATAGATCGTCACGGACTGCTCCATTTTGCTGCTGTAACGATAGGGATTCCCTAACGCGATTTGATAGCCGATACCATTCACATCCAGCACCACATAGCTAGGGCTGATAAAGGTCAAACGACCTGTAATATATTCGTACATGATTGATCCTTTCTTGATATGTAATATGTCCGCATTTTTAGTTTGCTTTCCAAGCAACGGCACAATAAAAAACGCGAAAAGCCGTGCTAGCAAACTGCACATATGTTCTCATTATTCTAGCACAAAAAGCGGCGGTTAAAAACTCTTACCGCCGAATCCTTGCAATAACTGTAATAAGGCAAAATAATCGGACATCTGCAACTCCTGCGTGATCGCTAGCGTTGGCACATCTTCATCATCATCAAGCAGACTAGTCGTCAGACAGAGATCGCTATTTTCTAAAATTTCTGTAAAGACAACTTGAAAATCATTTGCTAAAAATTGCCGCAAGTCTTCTTTTAAAATCGTTTCTTCAAACTCCGGCAGATCCGTTTGTAAAAAAATTCGCAGCACAGGCTGCACCGTCAGTTCCGGCAAGCGGCGCAGTACAGACAGGTAGCGGCCAAATAAAATTGATTCGCTTCCTCCCTGATCTGCTAAGATCTCAGTAACAAAAGCAACGAGTTTGGGCTGCTGCTGTGTAATCGTCGTCCAAAAAGCTTTGCCGTTGATGTTAAAGCGGATCATTGGAAATAAACGATGATACAGATGCCCGCTGATCAAATAATTTTCAGCCTGCAGGGCTTGAAATTTTTTCCAAGTTGCACGATTATTGATTTTCTTTTCTAAAAGCTGATTCATCGCCTCAACTTCAGCCATCACCGAGAGCGGTTCCTTCGCTAATAAACAATGGATTTTCTCTGTAATAGCGGGAACGTGATAGTATTCTTCCCGCGTTAATAAATTCAAAAATAGATTTCCTAAAGAGACGCGTTTATGAAAATAAGCTGGCATGGCTGGTTTCAATTGGCGATAGAAATCATTAAAGAGCGGATCGTTAGCCAGCATTTTCTGACTTTCTAATTCTTCATCTAAAGAATAGTGTTGGACCTCACGTAATAAATGAGCCGCCACCAGATATTCTAAGCGCTGCTCTTTGATCGGATTTAAATCCACTTGAAAGAAGCGCTGAATGATTCGACTGATCGTGCCGACTAGCTCGTGTTGCAATGGAGCAAACGGCCAGTCCTTTCCTCGGAATAACCGCCAATAATAGACGGACAAATACATTCGTACGACAGGCTCGGGGGCTTGAAAAAGGACCTCCCCGCGTTCAATCGTTAGCTGCAGCGGCCGCAATTCTTTATGCAGTTCCTTCAATTTTCGGCGGATCGTGGACTCGCTGCGAAACAACAAATCGCTCAATTCCTTAATCGTCCGTGCTTTGCCGGCAATCAATAGACTTAGTAACCGATAGGCCAAGGAATGGCGAATCAAATCAACCAAAAACTGATTCTGTTCCATTGTTTGGTTAGCGATCAGCAAGCGGTAGCTATTGCCTGTTTTTTCAAATAATGGCAAATCCGCTTCAGTAAAGCGACGATAATTCTTACTCAATTCCTCCAGCAAGCGCTGAACACTGCGCGTATCTAACGCCACTGCTTCAGCTAGATCGCCTTTTTTGTGCGCCTGTCCATCGTCCATCAGTTCCAGTAAACGCACACCAAAATAAATATCTTTTTCGTAATTTTGCAATTCCACCGCTTTGATATACATAAAAAAACCCCTTCACGCTTTATTTTAGCAAAAGAGCGCAAGGAGTAGTTACTAAAGACCTTCGAACAAACGAAACAAAATCGGCAACAAGGCCACGGTTGCTATCCCGTTGATACAAATACACAAGCCCGCCAAAATTCCTTCCAGCTCACCAAGTTCAATCGCGCGGCCAGTACCGATCGCATGAGAAGTACTGCCTAAAGCGATACCCTTCGCAACGGGACTCTTAATGTTAAAAATTTGGAAGACCTTCGTTCCTACCAAAGCACCGAAAATCCCAGTAGAAACCACGATTGCCAATGTCACGGGTGAAATCCCGCCCATCTGACTAGACAGATCAACAGAAATCGCAGTCGTCACAGATTTTGGCAAAAGAGAAACTACGATTCCGCGGTTCAATGAAAACAGCCGGCCGATCCCAACGCTCAATAAACAATTGAGCACCACTCCGACCAATGTTCCTAAAACTACAGGCAAAAAATATTTTTTGAGCTTATCAAAATTTTGATACAGCGGCAAAGCCAGCGCCACCGTTGCAGGCGTGATCATCATCGTAAATAGATTACCGCCGATATTGTAATCCTTATAGCTGATTCCGCTGAATTTTAACAAGACGATGATAATGACCACACTTGCGATCAATGGATTGATAAAAGGAATATTGACCTTACTCAAAAGTTTTTCCATTAGGATATAGATCAGCAATGTAAGTGCTAATCCAAAAAGCGGGTTATTCGCCAGCGCTGATATCATCCGCGTCACCTCGTATCTTCTCAACTTTTTCAACTAAACGTGCTTTTTCTTCGCGACTCTTCATGCCGATTTTTTCAACTAACTCCGCTGTTTTTCCGACAGCAACAAGTGAAACTAGAGAACACACAACAACAGTGCCCAATAAAATTGGCCAAGTATATTTAATGGCGCCATAGTATTGCATCAAACCGACACCAGCCGGTACAAATAAAATCGTCAAATGATTCAATAAAAAGTTTGCTGTGTCTTCGATCGCCGACGGTTTTAAAATTTTGGTTTGGAAAGAAATAAATAAGAGCAAAATACCGATAATACTTCCCGGAACCGGCAAATGGAAAAACATCCGCAACCCTTCCCCAATGATGGAATATAGTAATAACAAACTTAATTCTTTAAACATTTTCATAGATATCGCCTTTTCTAAAAATAGGATGTTTCTAGTATAGCGAAAAAAAGAACCGTCTCGCTCCAAGTTTTGTCAGAATTTCATACATTTTCTGAAAGCTGACTTATTTTAATGAAATGCAGAGAGTAAAGATAGAGCCGTTTCGTGTGAGGGGCATTGTGTATGTGATTCTGCTGAACTGCTTGGTTCTTATATGGATAAAGACTAGAATTTGCGCTCAAGCTTGGTAAACACTAATAAAAAACTCGCAGCTATTTCGGTTTAAGGAATGAACTTTTTCAAAGAACGAAAAAGTTTCTTATCCTCATCACGCATACGATTCTGCTAAACTGCTTGGTTCTTATATGGATAAAAACCATGATTTGCGCTCAAGCTTGGTAACCTGCGAAAAGCAGAACTCGCAAAAAAGATGCGCCGGCGAAGCGGCACATCTTACTTTACGAGCTCTTTATATTCGCCGTAACCGGCTTCTTCCATTTCTTCGTATGGAACAAAGCGTAATGCTGCGGAGTTGATGCAATAGCGTAAGCCGCCTTGGTCTTGCGGGCCGTCGTTAAATACGTGTCCGAGATGGGAATTGGCTTCTTTACTCCGAACCTCTACTCGGTGCATCCCGTGAGAGAAATCAGCTTTTTCAGCGACCCCGCGTTTTTCAATCGGACGACTAAAAGCAGGCCAGCCGCAGCCGGCATCATATTTAGCGCTAGAAGAAAATAACGGTTCGCCGCTGACGACATCCACATAGATGCCTTTTTGATAAAAATCATCATATTTGCCAGAAAACGGACGCTCGGTCGCATTTTCTTGAGTCACCGCGTATTCCATTGATGAAAGTTTCTGTTTCAATTCTTCTTGATCCATCATTTTTCCCCACTTTCAAGATTTCTTTGAACAGCTTAAGCATACGCCCGATGGGGAAAAGAAACGAAGATTTTGCTCACAGGATGCTTAGCTCTTTTTCACGGCTTGCACTCAAATATGGGATTGTACGTACTCAAAAATTTCGTTAATTCTGATATTGGATGACCTGTTATGCCCAAGTTATGAAAACCTTTAAGTCTTTGGCTTGTTCAAACTCTAAGCGCAATCTTATGCGCCCTGCCTCAAATGCGTTCATATCTATTTTATTGTTAAATTCCTTTGAAATTTCAATCTTTTTTTCTATATCACCTTGTATTAGTATCAGAAAAATCTCTCCTCCGATGTTGGAACTGTTTACACGAAAATTAGCAAGATCAGTTGAAGTAAATTTCTTATCAACTCTACAGTATCCATTGATTTTACTCGCGTGTGTTGACCACATATCATTCTTCACATAGGACATTCCATTCGAAATTGCACCACTTTTAATTACTGCCCCTTCTCGAGTAAAAGTGATTGCCAACACTATAATTGCAATTACAAGTATGATGAGTAACCCGACGATAATAAATTTCATTTTAAATCCTCCCGCTTTAGAAATCGAAATAGCACAAACTACAGTGCTAACTATTAAATAGTAAACGACTGCGCTCCCCCTGTGCGCGTTCTTGCGCGAAAGTTCAATTTTCGTTTGAAAGTACGGTTTTATACCCGCGTAACATGATCGTTGACTTGAACCAGTGATCTCCATACGAATATTTGAGAACACCATCATACTTTTCAACAACGTTTGCAATACTGTGCATACCGATAGAATGACTATTTTTATCCTTCTTGTGTGTTACAAAGTAACCCTTTTCTAAAATGGGAGCTATCGCATAGCCATTTTCTATTACTAATATCAAAAGATTCCCTTTACGTCTTATAACCAGTTTAACTTGTCGCAAAGTCGCCGTTTCTGCTTGCATGGCAGCTTCAAGAGCGTTATCCAATAAGTTTCCCAACAATGAACATAAATCCAGTTTGCTTATAAGCAGATCATCATGAAACACTCCGTCAGTTTGAAAATTCACCTTCGTTTGGTTGGCCTCCCATTTTTTCTGATTAATAATAGCATTTGCGTTTTCATTTTCGACATTGATCAGCAGAGAAGAAGACAACTGTTCCTCATATTCCGAAATATCCTGAAGTGCGTCTCCTTTTCCTTTCTCTTCGGCAAGTAAGCGCCACTGGATAAGACTATGCTTTAAGTCATGACTTAATACTTTAATCCGTTCATCCGCTGCTTGTTTTCTCGACATATACCGTTCAATCATCTCGTTTTGAATAAGCAATGTGTTTGTCTCGATAATCTTAGAGTAATATCGACAAATAAAATAGAAAATAAAGTAGGTCAGCAGCCAAATAACTAAAAGTCCGATCGAGAATATCGTTAGATAAACACGAATCATTCTGGAATTCTCCATTCTATTGAAATATTGAATGACTGATAATCCCAAAAAAATGCCAGAAAAACCGACAATCAAGCCTGTCCAATGTTGACGAGATATGTAGCGTCTACCTTCTGTTTTCAAGTGAGCAATAGCTAATGCCAACACGCCGTATATAATAAACATCAACGCACAAGGCAATAGCGTTCTCCATGATATTTCCGATGCACTCTGCACCAATCCTTCTGGAAACAATATATTATTAGTTAACAGTATTGAAATCATAATTATTGCTAAATTTACAATTCCAAAGAAGAGACGTTCCTTAAAGCTACCACTCATAAAAAATACTGGGTACAAAATGACTACACCCAAAAACAAAAGACTTAGCCAAAGCGCGATATTCATTGCCACCAACTGCAATGCAGTCTCGAAAATGGCAATGAATAAAACAGCAAGAGCTAGCCGCACTCCTCTCCATTTCTGACTTAATCCGAGTACTCTAGAGTAAAAAAGCGTTTGCAAACAAGTGATTAGGAATAAAAATAGAAATTCGATAGCTCCACTAAATAATATATTCATAGATCAAATACGCTCCTCTAGAAACTTTAAATACTTTTCCATTGACGCATTCCTCGCCTCGCGCTTGATACCCAAGGGAACCGTCAAACCTCCGGTAAGTATGAATGAACCAGCTTCAATGGCCTCTACGTGGTTAAAATTCAAAAGATAGCTACGCATAATGGGAACGAACACTGATGGATCAAGTAGTTCGGCATATTCTGATAAAGGCTTGACTAACAATTCGTATTCCGAATATGTCGTTTTCAAGGTGACCCGTCTCGTTTTTTCTGTCTGAAGGAAAACAATATCTGTTTTCTTCATTGTTACATTTTCAAGAACCCCTGAAGTTCTGCATTTTAAAGTGATCTCTTCTTGATTATCAGTCCAATTATCTAATTTACTTATGATACTTGCTACCGCCTCGCTGATTTCATCCTCAAGATTATTCTTAAAAACATAACGAAACGCCCCATAAAGATAGCCCTCCCGCGATTGATTCTCAATATATGTCGTGAATACTAAGATAAATGGCGGGCTCACTTCACGCAGTCTTTGAGCGACTATAAAACCGTGCACTCCCGGCATTTCAACATCTAAAAATATGATATCGAAGATTTGATTTTCCTTTTCCACTTTTTTAATTAGGCTTTTTCCCTCAGAGAATTTTGAAATCATCGGCCGCTGTCCCACGTCTGCAAATGATCTAGTTAGCAGACGTTCAAAACTATCTAAGAAGCTTAAATCGTCATCGCATATGGCAATTCTAATCAATAGTCCCTCTCCTGTCGTTTAATTCGTATCGATTTAGTTCCTTTGTTTCACCATGATTATGATAATTTCTATATTATACTTTGAGATTTCGCATAATACAATTTGACATTTTCATACTCGTTTCCGCTTCAATAATAATCGGAACAGGAACATTAACATCATTTCAACGCTATAAGGTTCTAAACTTTACAATAGAATAAAAGAAAAGTGATCAAAAGATGGATTTCCAACTTTTGATCACTTAAAATGTAGACTCTTTTTATGACTATGAAATGACTAGCTAATGTTCGGCATTTAATAGTCAAAATCTTTCAGCATCTGATTCACTGCACCTACCGGAAATCCGACGATGCTGTAGTAGTCGCCTTCGATTTTTTCAACGAAGACACCTGCACCGTTTTGAATACCGTAAGCCCCGGCTTTGTCTTTGTAATCATCGCTGTCGAGGTAGCGATTAATTTCGGCGTCGGTCAGCGGATAAAACGTGACTTTGGCAGAGGTTAACTTTTCAGCAACCTGCTCTTCTTGGCAGATCACGACAGACGTATAAACCAAATGACTGCCGCCGCTCATGCTCTTCAGCATGCCGAATGCTTCTTCACGGCTTTTGGGTTTGCCTAGGATTTGTTCTTCTAGTACCACTACGGTGTCGCTAGCGATCACCAAGTCTTCAGGATATTCATCTGCAATGGCGGCCGCTTTTTGCCGCGCCATTTCCATCACATAATCTGTCGGCATGTATTGATCTTTGACTTCTTCGTCAATGTCAGCCGGCTGAACAACAAAATCAGTAATCAGCCAGCGCAGTAATTCTTGGCGTCGAGGGGATTGTGAAGCTAAAATAACTGTCATAACTCTGCTCCTATCTCACTAATGTGGATCTTGGATTCGTTTGAACATGTGCTCCATGTCGCTGTTGCTGAAATGAATCAGCACAGGTCGGCCGTGGGGACAATTAAATGGATTTTCGCACTTGGCGAGATCCGCTAATAGGACCCTTGCCTGCGCTTCATTCAAATGATGGTTGGCTTTGATCGACCGTTTGCAGCTCATCATGATTGCTGTCGCTTCACGGAACTTTTTGACACTGACAGAACCGGTGATCAGCAGCATATCGATCATCTCCCGAATGATACTTTCCTCTTGTCCAGCCGGATACCACGTTGGGTGTGCCCGCACAATGAAACTATTCGGTCCGAATTCTTCTAAATAGATCCCAACTTCATGCAATAATTCCATCTGTTCTTTCAACTTGATGGCATCGTTGCTGGGGTAGTCCAACACGAAAGGCACCAATAATTCTTGCAAATCGTCAGAAACGTCCCCGATTTTTTCCCGGAAGTATTCATACTTGATCCGTTCTTGCGCCGCGTGCTGGTCGACGATGTATAACCCGTCTTTACTTTGAGCAAACAAATATGTCCCATGCATTTGACCAAAATACTCCAACATTGGAAACCGTTCTTTCGGCTGCTCCTGCTCCAGTTTCGTGATAGCTTTCTCGATCACCTTTTCACCGGATGCCGTACTTAGATCGAACTCAGGATGATCGGAACTAGCAGGTTCTTCAAAGACCTCGTCTTCAACCGTTTCAACTGCGGGAGGTTCTTCTGGCAGCTGTTCGGGTGTTTCTTCTACGACCGAAACCTGCTCCTGCTCGGTTTCCAGCGGGACAGACATTGTTTTGACGGTTTCTTCCTTCAAAGGCACCTGCGTTTCGATGGTCTCCGATTCTTTCAGCTCAACGTAAAAAATGCCGGTCTTCGGATCATAATTCAAATCGCTTTTTTTCTTTGGCTGTTCTTCTAGCGGCAAATCCAATTGCTCGGTTTGAATTTTTTCGACCTTTCGTTTAAAGCTTGGATTTTCACCCACATCCGGAATCAAGTTGATTTGACGCAGGCTTTCCGCGATTCCTCGACTGATCAGCTCCATCAATTCCTTTTCTTTCGATAAACGAACTTCCTGCTTGGTTGGATGCACGTTCACATCCACCAATAAGGGGTCCATCGTGATCTCAAGCACCGCGATCGGATAACGGCCAACCATTAGTTTTGATTGGTAGCCCTGAACGATTGCCTTGTTTAAGGCGTAATTTTTGATATAGCGGCCGTTGATGATCACGGACACATAATTACGACTCGCCCGCGTTACCTCTGGCAGCGAGACATAGCCATTTAGCGTAAAGTCCAAATCTTTGGCTTCGACCTTCAGCATTTTTTTCGCTGTCGCAACTCCATAGATGCCGGCAAGCGTCTGTTTCATATCACCGCTGCCGCTGGTGCTCAGCATCTTATGTCCGTCATGAACGAGACGAAAGGCGATCTGCGGATGACTCAAGGCCATTCGGTTCACGATATCCCCGATATTCGACAATTCGGTTTGAAGTGTTTTGACGTATTTCAGACGGGCAGGCGTATTGAAGAACAAGTTCTCCACCGTGATTTTCGTCCCTGTCCGCAAAGAAGTAGGACGCTGTTCTTCGATCTTGCCGCCTTTTAAAAAGAGGTAAGATCCTTGCGACTCATCAGCGGTGGCCGTTTCCAAAGTCATTTCAGAAACAGAGGCGATCGACGGCAATGCTTCGCCGCGGAAACCTAGCGTCCGAATTCGGAACAAGTCATCTCGGTTATGGATCTTACTAGTCGCATGACGTTTAAACGCGTTTTCCACGTCGTCTTGACCGATCCCCTCGCCATTATCTACGATCTGAATTTTTTTCAATCCAGCCTCTTCAATTAAAATATCGATTTGAGTAGCTTTTGCATCGATCGCATTCTCGACTAATTCTTTGACTACCGATGCTGGGCGCTCAACAACTTCGCCGGCCGCGATCTGATTGGCTAAGCGTTCGGATAATTCTTGGATTTTCCCCATCGTATCCGTCCTTTCTTAAAGTTAAATCCGTTTTTGTAATTCGTATAGGAAGTTTAATGCTTCCATAGGATTCATTTCAAGTAAATCAGCTTTCTTGATGCTGTCCACGACACCGAGTTCGGCCGTTGAAACTTCACTGAATAAAGAAAGCTGTTCATTTTCTTCAACAACCTCAACATTTTTTTGAGCAGGCGTATCCGCTTCTAAGGCAGATAAAATAGTTGCCGCCCGTGATAATAGATCGGTTGGCATCCCTGCGATTTTGGCCACGTGGATTCCGTAGCTTTTATCGGCGGGACCATCCATCAATTTGTGCAGGAAGACGACTTCGCCGTTTTGTTCCACTGCACCAACGTGAACATTTTTTAATTGCGGCAGACTTTCTTCTAATACCGTCAACTCATGGTAGTGGGTCGAGAACAGTGTTTTAGCTTTAACATTTTTATGGATATATTCAATGATCGCTTGCGCTAAAGCCATCCCATCATAAGTGGCCGTTCCGCGACCCAGCTCGTCAAATAGAATCAAGCTGTTAGGTGTCGCGTGACGCAGCGCTTGATTGGCTTCCATCATTTCCACCATGAATGTGGATTGACCAGCAATCAAGTCGTCGCTGGCACCGATTCGCGTAAAGATTTGATCGAAAATCGGCAGCTCCGCACTTTCCGCAGGGACAAAACAGCCCATTTGCGCCATGATCAACGTCAAAGCAAGTTGACGCATATACGTACTTTTACCGGACATATTCGGTCCTGTAATCAACAGCAGCATTTCATTAGGACTCATATGCACGCTGTTAGGAATATATTCTTGATGACCAAGAACTTTTTCGACCACCGGGTGACGTCCTTCAGTAATCTGCAAATTGTGGGTGCCGACTTCCATCAATGGCTGCACATATTGATAGCGTTCGCTGACTGTCGCGAAGCTTTGCAGCACATCCGTAGCACTCAAACTTTTCGCTAGTTTTTGCAGGCGGGTAATCGCCTTTTTGACTTCATTTCGAACTTCTAAGAAAAGTGTATATTCTAACGCGACTGATTTTTCCTCTGCCTCTAAAATCAATGTTTCCAATTTTTTCAATTCTGGCGTAATGAAGCGTTCTGCGTTGGCTAAAGTTTGCTTGCGTTCATATTTGCCTTCTTCCAAATTAGCCAAGTTGGACTTCGTAATCTCGATGTAGTAGCCGAATACGCGATTGTAACCCACTTTTAAGGTTCTGATCCCGGTGGCTTCCCGTTCTCGTGCTTCCAATTCCGCCAACCAGGTCTTGCCGTTTCTCATTGCTTCGCGGTATTGATCTAATTGCTCATTGTAGCCGTCTTTGATGACATTTCCTTCGGTGATTTGCAGCGGCGCTTCATCATTGATCGCTTTTTCGATCAAAGTGACTAAATCATCCATCGGCTCCATGTCCACCAACAGATCGTTCCACTCCCCTTGATTGATGCCGGTCAATAATTGCCTAATTTGCGGTACTTGCATCAAAGAAGTTTTCAGTTGGATCAGATCCCGGCCATTGACATTGCCGAAAGCGACCCGTCCCGCCAAGCGTTCCAAGTCATAGACCTTAGTCAAGGTTTCGTTCAGATCCATCCGCTCAAAATAAGCGTTCAGCAATGAAGACACCATCGCTTGGCGGGCACTGATCTGACGTTTTTGGATCAGCGGACGATCGATCCATTGTTTTAATAGACGTCCGCCCATTGCTGTTTTTGTTTCGTCTAAAAGCCATAAAAGTGTTCCTTGTTTTTTCCCAGTTCGGATCGAACGAGTCAATTCCAAGTTGGTTTTAGAGAAATAATCTAATTTCAAGAAATGCTCCGGCTGATACTCTTCCGCTTTTTGAATATGGCCTAAGCTGCGCTTTTGCGTAACGGATAGATACGTCAATAGCTTGCCGGTCGCTTCTTTTTC
Organism: Enterococcus malodoratus; assembly: GCF_027659535.1. Classification (NCBI taxonomy): domain Bacteria; kingdom Bacillati; phylum Bacillota; class Bacilli; order Lactobacillales; family Enterococcaceae; genus Enterococcus; species Enterococcus malodoratus. The sequence goes on from NZ_JAQDPG010000006.1 coordinate 56,718, forward strand.
CAGTTCATCCGTGATATCCGCCGTTAAGAAACTGAACTCCGCATTGTCTTCGATTGTTTCTTGTTGAGAAAAGACCAATCCAAGACGTTCCGCCAGATTTTTCTGCAAACCAGCTGGAATCTCACTGCCTAAGACGATTTCTTTTGTTTGCAGGGCCGTAGCTTCATTCATGACAGCTTCTTCATCGTGCAGCAGAGCCGTTTTCAACTCACCTGTCGATAGATCGACATAGGCAAAGCCGAATTGATCCTTCACTTGAGTGACTGCGGTCAGAAAGTTGTTGGCTTTGGCTTCAATCCCTTTGCCTTCCATCACCGTTCCTGGGGTGATCAATTGAACGACTTCACGCTTGACCATTCCTTTGGCTTGTTTCGGATCTTCCATTTGTTCGCAGATCGCGACTTTATAGCCTTGCTCAACTAAAGTATCGATATAGCCTTGCGCTGAATGATGCGGTACGCCGCACATCGGGATTGGGTCATCGGCATTGCGGTTGCGGCTCGTCAATGTCAGTTCTAATAGCTGTGATACCTTGATCGCATCTTCGTTGAAGAGTTCATAAAAGTCTCCCAAACGATAAAATAGAAAGGCATCTTTATATTGTTCTTTGATCGCCAAGTATTGTTCCATCATTGGCGTATTTTTCGTTTTTTGAGGCATTACTGCGGCTCCTCCTCTTTCGTTAAATCATCATATTCTAAAGCGGTATTGACCTCTTTTTGAATCATAGCCGTCAAATGCTGCAGCAGATCATTGGCTTCATAGAGCTGTTCGCGGTAGTCGATCACTAACGGGTGCTGATTGAATTCCTTGGTTAGACGATCGGCTTCTTTTAGCGCCGTGCGCTCCGCTTCAGGTTTGCCGTAGTGGGCAAACTGAACTGCATCCTTTTGGGCAGCCTTGATCCCTTCTTCTAGTTGCTGCAGTGTGTCATTTTCCGCCACGCGTTTTTGCAGCTTTTGATAACGCGTGATCACTTCATTTTCACCTAATAATGCTGTTAAATGAGATAAAGCCGCGTCAACGGCGGCTTCTTTTTCCAGATTCATTTTATACCTCTGCTTCTATTCTCTAAATGGACGATCATCATTAATCATAATCGTTTCGATTTTTTGTCCGTGACCATTTTTATCGATGTCGATCACACAAGCCGATAACATCATGCGCCCTTCTTCGATCACTTCAAAGCGATGCGGCAAGGCCGTCATAAATTTCTCAATGATCGGTTCTTTCTTCATTCCTAAAATACCGTCATAAGGTCCCGTCATTCCAACATCTGTCAGATAAGCAGTTCCTTTTGGCAAAATGCGTGCGTCATTGGTTTGAACATGGGTATGCGTCCCGACAACTGCTGAGACACGACCATCCGCAAACCAGCCCATCGCTTGTTTTTCGCTGGTGGTTTCGCCATGAAAATCGACAAAAATATACGGTGTGCGTTTCTGTGCTTCCGCGATCAGTTGATCACCAATTCGGAAAGGATCGTCTAAGTCTGCCATGAATGACCGTCCTTGCAGATTAATGATCGCCAGTTCCAAGTCATTCACTTTCACATACAAATGCCCTCTGCCGGGAGCACCCTCTGGAAAATTCGCTGGTCGAATCATTTTCTTGGCCTCAGGAATAAACTCAAAAATCGCTTTGTTGTCCCACGTATGATTCCCCATAGTAACAACATCAACACCATCTTGTAAAAATTTCTTATAGATTTTTTCCGTAATTCCACGACCTGCTGCCGCGTTTTCCCCGTTGACGATCGTCAACTGTGGATGGTATTTCTTCTTTAGCCGCGGTAAATAATCACTCAACATTTGCCGACCTAACGAACCCACAACATCCCCAATGAATAGTAAGCGCACTTTTTTTCCCCTTCTCTAATTAAGCATCTTGCCTTATTATAGTTGTTTTTGCTTGAAAATAAAAGATTCCATTAAGCTTACTGACCGCAATTTAAGAATAAAAAAACTGCCGGCAGCAATGCACCCGCAGTTTCTTTATTTTAGACGACATCTTCGGCGCCGTTTTTATCCCAATGTGCCTTTTTGACACTTTCGCCGCGATAGCTTTGAACGTGTTCCCATTTTTCCGGGTCTTGCTGATAAGTGCTGAAATCAAGCTCATCGACGAGCCATTTTTTCTGCTCCTCATCATAAAGAAAAGAGGCGATGGCATTTTGTTTATCAGAAGTCAGTGCATCATCGATCCCCGCTTCTTCCACTAGTTTGATTGAACGCTTGAGATCAACATATAAATCTAATTGGACTTTGGTCTGTCCATTATTTACCGAAATCGAATCACAATTGATCGTGATTCGTTGGAATTCCTGATCAAAGCTTTCCATGTAAGGCTTCAGTTTGTCAAAACTGGCTTGCAGAGTCGTCTTGTATTCCTTTGAGGATACTAAACGTGAAACATTTAACCCGTCGCGAATCCCTTCATTCATTGAATCAAAGTAATTGACCGCAGAGGCCAGCAGGTGTTTTTGAAATTTCAGATTGCCTTCGTACAAACTGCTTTCCTTCACCGTCAATCGTTGATCGGTTGCATTGAGATCAACCTTTTCCTTGACATTCTTTGAACCAAACTTAGGATGCGCCGTTTCATAAGCCACCTGATATTCGCCCGGCAGGAACGGTCCAAAGGTATATTTGTTCCATTCTTCTACATATTGACCAGACAGATTTTGGGCTTCGATCGTTGCCTGAAGCTCTGTCTCCTTGGGCAATTCAATCACTAGGTAGCGCGCGCTAGGATAGATTTGAGCCGGCTTAAAAAAGGACGAGCCCTTTTCCAGCGAAAAATTGTCTTCTGTTTGCAGCAGCTTGACTACTTGATCCTTTTTCAGCCGCTTCATTTGTTTCTGAAAGGTTTTTCTGGCGGAATTCGAAATCTTTTTCTTGTTCGAATAGCTCGGCATATAGCGCTTGACCGCCGCCTGATCGCCTTCCAGCAAAGCCGTGGCGAGACGTTCCACCGTTGCTTCCTCGCTATTTTTATAACTGGAATAACTGATGAAGCCAAAAACAACCGCTGCTAACAACACTACGGTTGCCAGCATTCCAGTCTTTTTAGTCATTGAGCCCGCCTCTAAAGGTCTCTTTCATCGATTTGAAATAGTAGTTGCGGCTTTCATTCGCCGAATTGATCTCCCATTTGCCGTCCTTTTTCTCCAGCTTCACTTGGTAGCCTTCGCCATTCATATTCTCATCTGTGTTGACGGGCGTCTCATTGATTTTCGCCGGCAGTTCTTGCAGCAAGTATTTTTCCGCATCGCGGCGGACGCTCGTATAATCCGTATATTTTCCTTTGTTTTCTTCAACAAATTTTTCCGTGATGGCCTTTGTATCCACATCATCCAGCAGCACCATCTCTGGACGCACATAAATCACCGCTGATTCTGGGAAGAACTCCTTGAAGGTATAGGTGACTTTGCCTTTTTCAGCATTCGTATTTTGAATCTGGGTAATGACCTTTTCTAGCTCCGCTGTTGACGGTTCGTAATTTGAGAAGGAATCCTTTAACGCATTGATGGCCTCTTCCTTGAAGGTCTTGCTTTCCTGATCAACGTCATTAGCCAATTCCAGCTTGCCTGCGGCTTTCTTATCCTCATCCTTCACTTCGTCAGAACCATAAAAAACCTTCGTCACATATTGACTCATCAAGGCTTGGACTGCCTTCGTTTCATCAGTGTATTTCTTCGTGTTCAGTTTTAACTCAACACCTTCGTCCTTCTCATCATCTGAATAGTACGTCGGCTTGTAATGCAGCTCATATTCGGCACCCTTCTTAACCTCAAAAACTAAAGGCTCCGTAAAACTCTTATCTTCGGATAAACTTTCACTGCTCATTACTTTAAAATTATCATTGGAATCATACACATGCTCGGAAGAGACCTTTTTTCCATCTTCATCGTACAAGGCAAAATCATTTGAAGAGACATCCAATTTGTCTTTTGATTTATTTTTGACTTTGATCTCTAACGCCAAGAAGCCTGTCTCGTCATCCACCTTTCCCCCATCAGGAATGATGAAGCTGCCTCCTTCAACACTCAAATCAACCTTGGATGTTTGTGCCGTATTCTCTTTTTTTTCTGCCTTCTTCGTTTCATTTCCGCCTGAACATCCAGTCACTGTGAATAACAAACTACTCAGTAAAACCAACCCACTAAGCACCCTAAACTTATTCATGGTTTTTCCTCCTCTATATCCTATTTTTCTATTAATAAAAAAACACTTATTATCTACATGATATACGCAAAAGAATCTCTTCGTCAACACGGTGACAGAAATTAACATCAAAATGGCGGTATTTAAAAAAACAAATATAATTAATAAATGAAAATGTTAAAAAAAGATTTTATAATATTTATATCTATTTAATTTGTCACTTTCTCCATCCATATCCGATAAATAAATAAGCGGATCATCTGCTTTTGCTTAATTGTTCTCCTATCGATGGAGGTTCTCTCGACCTTTCTTCAAAATTCATTTTTTCCTTGTGGAAAATGAATTCAATTTCGCTGAAATATCCGGCCGAAGACAAAAAAAAGAACCGGGAACACTTCCCGATTCTTCCGAACAGCTTTATTAATAAACCAATTCTAATTTTCGTAATGCTTTGTAGATGCCGTCGCGATCATTTGTATCGGTCACGAGATTGGCCGCTTCTTTAACATGCGAAGCCGCATTCCCCATCGCAACACCTGTTCCGGCTAAGTTAAGCATTTCTATGTCGTTATTGCCGTCACCGAAAGTAACGATATTTTCTGGCTTGATCCCAACCTTTTTCGCCAACGCCAAAATCGTTTGCGCTTTTGACCCAGGATTAGGAATAATATCGACACTGTTTTCATGCCAACGAACTAAACGAAATTCTGGAAAGGCTGCTTGAAATTCTTCATCCATCGACTGATCATAAAAAGCACAGCCTTGGTAAACTTCGTGTTGAGAGAAATAATCCGCTTCATACTCAGGCGCTTTTTGACCGAAAGAAGTCATCGCGTCATTTACTTTTGGCGAGTCAAAGTCGGTTACACGGGCAATGGAATCTAAACCGAAAAGCATGATATCGATGTTCCGTTCACTGGCAAAGTCGATCATTCGACTCAACGCTTCACGATCAAGCGTATGCTTGTAAACTTGCTCATGATCTAAAAATCCTGCTGATCCATTACAAATGATGTAATTCGTACAACCTAGTTGGTGAATCACATCGCCGGCCAAAAGGCGGGAGCGTCCCGTCGCAATAGTCACTAAATGCCCGACTTCACGTAAAGCCTTCAATGCCTTAACAGTACTGTCCAAAGGTTCTCTTTGACTGCTCAACAAGGTACCGTCAATGTCTAGTGCGATTAATTTTCTTTCCAAAATTTATCTCTCCATTTATATGTATTTGCTGCCCTCACGTAGGGCTAACTTACTTAATGAATGCTGCTGCATAAATTCCTTTACCCACTCAGGATTCACCTTGCTATAATCTCGCAATGCCCAGCCGATCGCCTTCTGGATAAAAAATTCATCCGTCGTCAAATCCGCCAAGATCGCTTGCGCTAATAATTCTGGATCAGTTTGTTCCTTAAACATCAACTGCAAGTTGATCGCGACACGCCGATACCAAAAGTTCTCGTGCTGATAGAAAAAATGGTAGACCTGTTTGATCTCCGCCGGGTGCGCCAAGACCCACGTAGAAAAAACTTTGCGCCATGCATCGATACTGTCCCACCAGCTTTTTTCCGCCAACAAGGGCAATAACGCGGCTAGATCCTCCAACGAAAAACGCTGAATGTTCCTTTGCGCCAAATCGATCGCATAATACTGGTATTCCCGTTCCGCTTTATTGTAGTTGCGAAAAATCTCCTGCAATAACGCCGGCATGGACAAATCCAGACTTTCCTTTAAAAAAGGCCGCTCCAACAGAGCACGTTGAGGCTTTTTGACTCCGCAAAAGGGAAAATGGTCTTTCATGTAGTGAGCCATTGGTTCTGCAAGCTCCGTTTGGTACGGAAAAATCAAAGATTCCACCGATTCACCCCTTTTACACTTATTATTGTAGAGAAGTTTCAGAGAATTTGCAAAAAGTTCTTACGTAATTCCCATTCAATATTTTCGCTGTCTTTGAAAAAAAGTAATCGTTTTTTGTCAGCACCCAACAATTAACACATTTTTTTCAAAAATGCAACACCTGAACTTGACTCGGCTTGTGCTTTTCAGTTATACTGACATTTGTGTAAAATAATGCAGCAGAAGAATAATAGCCCGTCCCCAGTTCGTTGCCTATATTGGTTCAATTGTGTAACCGCGGCTGCGAAGGTGAAGATTGAAGAACGAACTACACGGATATGAATTTTTCAACGGATTATTTTACTCCAAATATAATTTATTGGAGGAATTTTTAAATGTCTCGTTATACAGGACCATCATGGAAACAATCTCGTCGTCTTGGTATCTCATTATCAGGAACAGGTAAAGAATTAGCACGCCGTCCATACGCTCCAGGTCAACATGGACCAAACAGCCGTGGAAAGAAATCTGAATATGGCTTGCAAATGTCAGAAAAACAAAAATTACGTTTCATCTACGGATTAAACGAACGTCAATTCCGTAACATGTTCGTACGCGCTAGCAAAATTAAAGAAGGTAAACACGGTGTTAACTTCATGATCTTACTAGAACGTCGTTTAGATAACGTAGTTTACCGTCTAGGTTTAGCTTCAACTCGTCGTCAAGCTCGTCAATTAGTAAACCATGGTCACGTAACTGTCGATGGCAAACGTGTTGATATCGCTTCTTACGAAGTAGAAGTTGGCCAAGTAATTGGTATCCGCGAAAAATCTAAAAACATGGTTACTGTTAAAGAAGCAGTTGAATCAGCTGTAGGCCGTCCTGCTTTCGTAAGCTTCGACGCTGAAAAATTAGAAGGTTCATTATCTCGTTTACCAGAACGTGATGAAATCAACCCAGAAATTGACGAATCACTAGTCGTTGAATTCTACAACAAATTAATGTAAGACTTCTTACAGACACTCAAGTCCTTGGCAGCAGGGATTTGGGTGTTTTTTTGTTGAATGAAATGTACTTATAGAAACTCTTATCTTCCTTCAAATCCCTTATTACACTCTTTTGCAAAAATGCTTAACTCTATTGGCCAGCTTACATCAAGAACAACTTAATGAAGAAAATCAGCAATATAATTAAAAAGCAAAATAGAAAAAAAGGAGTGGATTTCTCCACCCCATAAAAGTCTTCCACCGATGTCAGATAAACTATGATTCAATCTAGCCAAGACATCCTCTGCCTATGAAATAGTTTATATTTCACTGTTTTTATTCCTAGAGTATCCCTGCCATTCTTAAGACAAAATAAATTGTGATGAGAACTAAATAAACTGTGATGATTTTACTTTCACCATTGAGAAGTTTTTTTCTGAATATCAGAATTAGAAGGCTGGCTAAAAAGAGGAGGATGCTGAGATACCTATCCAAAAAAATTGTCATATTTATTTTCTCCTATTGTTGTAAGTCATTGATTCCAGTTAATCCTAAAGTTACTAATACGGATTTCTAGTAGTGCAGACATCTTTTCTGTAATTTTAGCAATCCCCGCCGCTTTTTTACTTCCAATTCAGGAATCCTATTCCCCGATAACGCAACCGATTCGCAAAAAGGCACAACGCAAAGATCCCTAAATCCACACCAAAGGATTCGAGATGCAGCATATTTTCCCCTAACTGACCAATCGCTAAACCTGGAGTTACTACTAAATTAATGTCTTGTCCGGTTTTTTCAAAATAAACGGCACGAATAATCATTTGAGCAAAATGCAAAATCAGGATCAAGCCAAAACTCATAGCCATTGAATCAAAAACGATCCTTCTCACCAGTTCATCGTTCTTTTTAAAAATCTCTTTAATTAGAAAGTATAATGAGGAACACAAGGCATACATAGATAGAAATGCGAAAAGCAATAAAGCAGCAAATACGTAACTATTCACTCCCGTGATACGGAAAAAACTCATTTACTAATCCTTCCCTTCATCCAAATAAAATATTTCATCAAACGGCTGATCGAAGTAGGCCGCTATTTTCAATGACAGCTCTAAACTAGGATTGTACTTTCCCTTTTCGATCGCGGTCATCGTTTGGCGTGAGACATCTAGCGCCTGCGCCATTTCTTTTTGCGGGATCTTTTTTTCTTCTCTTATTTTTCGAATATGATTTACAACACTCACTTTTTTCGCTCCTAGTAAAGATATCTTTACTAAATGATAAGCTATTGACCACGGCTAGTAAAGTGATATTCGTCTGACCGGCCGCTAGACAGAATCTTTTATCGATCGATTGTTGACGAACGTTAGCTTATCAATGATAATTATTAGATGAAATTGAATGAAAAAGGAAAAGGGTGGAAAAATGAATTATTGTCCCAATTGCGGTGCGGAATTACGGCCGGAGGCGAAGTTTTGTCCGTCGTGCGGCTATGACTTAGAAAAAGGAACACTATCAGAAGAAGATGCTGGTGAGCAACGCGGCACCGAGCCCTTCGTTCAAGTAAATACCAATGATCACTTTGAATTGGAATTAGAAAAAGCCGAGGGGCTGAATGTGACGCGGGCGGAAATCAAAAAGCTTGCGCAAGAAAAATTATCTGGCAGATACGGCGAATGGTGTAAAACGATTATTTTATTGATTGGTGCGAATATTGTCGCGAGTTTTATTTTTCAATTCGCGTATGTCCGCTTCTTTACCAACAGTTTCTTGAATTTATTTAATCCTTATGGCTATTACACTTATGATTATGGGTATGGCTACAATCGGCCGTTTTCCGGTATTTCGATGTTTATGTGGTTCTTAGTGATGATGGCTGCCCTTGTCTTGATCTTTTTGATTGCTGCTTTGACTACTGCTGTGCTGCAATGGTGTGCGATCCACACTCTAAGAGGCAACCGCGCAGACGGATTACAGATTTTTGCTTATTTCATCAAAGCACAAAAAAATCGCGTATTAAAAGCCAATGTCTTGATCGCGATCTATACGTTCTTTTGGTCGCTGCTGTTCGTCATTCCGGGAATTATAAAAAGTGCTTCCTATGCGATGACCAATTACTTATTGGAAAAAGACGACAGCTTGAGCGCTTCTGACGCGATCTTGTTGAGCCGCCAAATGATGGACGGCTACAAACTAGAATTCTTGATTTTACGGTATTCTTTCTTCTTCTGGAATTTGCTTGCGGTCTTCCAACTGACGAATTTCTATATCATGCCTTATCAAAATGTGACCGAGATCAAATTTTTAGATATGCTGTATGAGCATTACGTTGAAGAAAACAGTCCCATCGAAGCATAAAAAAAGCGTCAGCTAAAAAATTTTAGCTGGCGCCTTTTTTATTTATTCGTCTTTGTTTGTCTGCCTTGATAAATTTGTTTGAAAACATAGACCGCGATAAAGAGCGCAAACATGCTCATCAAACCAAACACGATCGTTTTTGTATTCCCGGTCAGATTACTGCCGACATAAGAATACACGATCGTCGCTGGTAACTGCCCGATCCCCGTCGCAATCAGAAACGGAATCGGTTTGATCGCTGTTAATCCCGCCGCATAGCTGATGAAATCAAAAGAGATAAACGGCAGCAGACGACAAATCAAAATCGTATGTTTCCCATAGCGGTCAAAGTACTCATCCAACGTTTCTAATGAAAAATTCTTGTTCATTCTTTCCACGATATCGCGTCCCGCGATCCGTGCAATGTAGAAACAGACCAACGCTCCGGCCATCGCACTCGTCCACGAAAGCAATGCTCCTTGCCACCAGCCGAAAACCGCCGCATTCGCGAAGGTGATCAAGAAGGCCGGCAATGGCGCGATGATCGATTGAAACATCATCAACAGGAAGGAAATGACGACTGCCCAGACCCCGAAGGAGCGTAAATAGCCAACAATACTTTCTACACTCATGGAACGGAACAGCACCAGCACCTGTGTGATCTTCGAACGAATCCCCGGAACGAAGTAAAAACCAACGACTGCCAGCAATATGACCAGAACCAGCAGGATTCGAGCGAATTTGTGTTTATTTTTTTTCGACATTATTTTTCTACATCCTCGACTTTTGCCCAACGATAGTATGAGCCATCATAATTTTTTACTTGCTTAAAGCCGCACATCTCCATTACTAACTCCATGTAGGCCGAACGAATCCCTGCCGTACAATAAGTAACGATCTTGTCATTCTTGGCCAAGCCCGCATCTTCAAAAAGCTTCGTTAACTCAGCTTTGCTCTTCAACATCCCTTTGCTGTTGAACAAATCGGTAAAGCGAACCTGGATCGCCTCTGGCAAATGACCGCCTTTTGCTTCCCCGTATAGGACCTCGCCTTTATATTCTTTGTCATCTCGAACATCGACGATTTTATAGTCGTCATAATCCTTTTTCAATTCATCGGTGCGGATAATATGCTTCTGATCAATCGAATTGATTTTGACAGTGACTGGCTCTAACTTGGTACTTTCTACCTCCGTTTTAAGTCCAGCCTTCTTCAACGCCGCAAAACCGCCATCCACCATTTTGACATCTTTGTAGCCGGCAGCTAATAGTTCCCAAGCGATCCGTCCATCATCGCCCCAGCCCTTTTGCGCCCCAGCGAACAGCACCACTTCTTTATCCTTCGTGATACCTTTTTCACCTAAACGCTTCGCTAATTCGGCTGGTTCCAGAACCAAGCCCCATTTTTCATCACCTGAGGCTCCTTCTTCAACCGCCGCTAAATTTTGCCAGCCGATTGCTGTCGCACCTTTGACGGTTCCTTTATTCGCTTCTTCTTCGCCTCGCGCGTCTACCAAAATAATCTCATCCAAGTTTCTCTTCACGTAGTCCACGTTCACGATGTACTCGCCTGTAAAAGCTGTCGTTTCTTTTTTGGCTGTTTTTGCTGAATCGGCCGAATCGGTTTTATCACCGCCGCCACCGCAACCCGCTAACCCTAACGTAACCAACGCCAACAGTCCAATAATTGTTTTTTTCATCTTCTTCTCCATTCGTTTTTTTGACTCCCGTGTTCTAACAAAATCCAGGAATCTCCATCTTTTTTACGCAGCTGGTCTCACTGAGCGCACAAAAAAGAAACATACCCCCGTATGTTCTCAAACGACTTCTTAGGTAAAGCTTCACCCTAACGGTAAAAGAAGGATCGTTGGAGAGGAGAATTTTAATTTCACATTCTTAGAGACTCTAAGGCAGAGTATGACTCTTAATCATTGTTGGAAATTCAAAATGCTCCCTCCCCTCGTTCTCGATCTTGCCCCTTAGTTAAAGTATATAAAACGCTTTATCTTTTTACAACACGGCATTCATCAATCTCACGCAAAACGACTTGCGGCTGTGCCTCCAAATTGTCTTCATCCAAATCCTCCGACGCTGTAAAACGAAAATTTTTTAATCGTGTTCCAGCCGAATGTTGTGCAAAAAGCCGGTCGACCTTTTCTGTTAAAGTCCGCGTCTCTGCATCTGCCGGCAGTAAGAGCCGTTCGATCGCTTGGATCGACTCATCAAAAACCTCCTCTTCTTCTGCCTTGTCCGTTTCGCTTTCCGTTCCAAAAATCACTGTCTCGACGGTTTGGACAAACTTCCCGTCAATAACCGTTTTAAAGATCTCGATCCCGTCCGCATCAAAAAGATTGGCCGTCGTCAAACGCTCCAACGTTCTGCAGATTTCCTTGGCTGATTGCTTTGGCTCCACCTCGCTGAAGGACCAGCTGTGGGTTTTATTCTCGCCATTCTTAAAGGTTGCTACTAAACTCATCGTCATTTTTTATTCCTCTTTCCCATTATCTTGGCTAATCGCCGTCTAAACCGCCTATCGTTGCGCTCCGACTCTATTTGTTCTTCACTTTTTCCAAACTCGTTTTTAGTATTCTTTCCGCTTCCAACCGTTGATTGCTTCGGCTTTTGGCTGCTGACCTGTTGGCTTTTTTGCGACGAGTCAGAATCGTTAAACGTATCCTCCGTTTTCGGATCAGGTTCAGGTAAAAACCCCTCTTCTAATAACCGTTCGTTAATCAACTCTCTAACTGGTCGGTCTTTGTTCGCTTCATAGTCTGGAATTTTCGCGGTGTTTTTTTGTTTTACCTCTTCTTTGCGTGATGCTTTTTGGGCAGGCTTCGGCTGAATTTTTTGCGGCGAAGGAGCGGTTCTTTTACGTGCTGTCTTCCCGGTATTTTTTTCGATAGGCTCCTCGACGGATTCAATTTGTTCTTCCGGTTCCACCGCGTAATACAGATCCTCCGTAGTTGCAGTACGAGAAAACGCAACGAATTCAGTAAATTTCCGAACCCCATTCGTTTCAAAAATAGTCAGCATTGTCAGGATTTTTAGTGCCCCGACGATTTCTTCTTGATTCTTGGTCGGATGAGCCTTTCTCAATGTCCATGTATGTTTCCGGCCATTCGCCCCTTTGAAAATCGATTTAAGATCGAATTGATGATCCGCCAATCCATCGATTCTAGTCGGATCTTTTTCCTGTAAATACACTTTATATGAACGAGCTTCCTCAGTAGCAGCAAGATAATCTTTTTTATGTTTATACAAACGAGCAACAACACTTTTCCATTCATCAACGGCAAAATAATCTTCGAAAAACGCGCTGAAGCGACGCAACACAGCGCTCGGTTCAGCAGTGAGAAATAATTCTCGGATTAACTCCTGGCAGATAAAAGAAAAATCAGTGACGGTCAAGCTGTGTCTGACAAGAATCGCAACCGCATACTCGATAACAGCCGAAACATCCCGCGTCTCACTGTACAGTTTGATGATCCTTTTTTCGAGATTCCCCCTCAGCATGTTGAACAGCTGTCTTTGACCTAATCGTTGCGTTTGCATAGTCTCTCCACTCCCTTGTTTATCGTTTGATTTTTAATGTGCCTTCCGAATAATGCGCTTTCATTTATGAGTTGCTAAATCCTTATAAATTAAAAATAACTCTTAATTGATAAAAAGACTATACAGATTTTGAAGGTTTCTGACTCTTTTTACGTTGCTTTTTTGTAAAAAAATGAATATTTCACGTTGAAATATGGGGAATTCGAAGAGGTTTTTTCCTTACGTGGTGCGGCTTTAGCCCCGTTTTATCTGATATAATCAACATATCTAAAAATTGAGGGAGAGGATGACAGTGAAAGGACATGAGGTAAGAATCGGCACCTGCCTGTTGGTTGGCGACATTGACAAGATGGTTCATTTTTATAGAGATACTTTAGGTTTTTATACTCCATGGAACGGCGGTGATTTTGCGGAATTCGAAACGGCGAGCGGCGAGCTGTCTCTATTTATGTACAGCAGAGAAGCCTTCGTGCAGGCGATTAACGAGGGCTACATTCCGCCAAAGGGAATCAATCAAACCTTTGAGATCGCGCTTTGGCTGCCCACCTTTGCAGATGTCGACGCCGAATACGAGCGATTATCCAAGCTGGACCTGCGCTTTCCAACCGGAGAACCTACCACCTTCTCCTTTGGCATCCGCAACTTTTATGTAGCCGATCCCGAGGGAAATCTGCTTGAAATCGGCAGTACACACGAGTCATAAAACTGAATCGTTAACAAAACAGCCGCCAGATAACCCTTTATCTGACGGCTGACTTTATATTCTACTGCCACATGTTCTCTCCGCGTTTCTTGACCGGAATCTGCATCCGAATAAACATCGTTCGATTCATCGCGTCCGTCTTGTTCTTCTCATAGACAACTTCGCAAACATAATCGCCAACGATTTGATAGTCCTGCTGCTGAAGCGCCGCTTTGAACTGACTCAAGGCCGGCAGCTCCTCCTTAAAGGAATGACAATAAAATGTCGCATACAAACCGCTCCTTAAACTTTTTGTATGTTTAAACTGCTTCGGCGTAAAAATGAACAGCTCCTGCGAAACAAACTCCTCCGTCAAAAATTGCCGCTTTGACATGATCGTTCCTACTCGATTAAAGCGTCCAATCGGAATCTTCTGCTGACTGACATGACTTTTAAACGCCCGCAGATAAAATTCATACTCTTCATTCGTCATCTCATAAATATTCTTATCGATCGAATAGGTCAGGATCGGCCGTGTCGGAAAATGCGCCACTTCGATTGTCGTCTGGCTTTGCTTTTCTTGGAAAATCAGTGCCCCGGCTTGAAAGGAATCAATGTCCTCCAATTGCTGATCCAGTAGTTTTCGCTGTTCCAATAGTTCTGCTTTCTTTTTCTCGACCGTCTGGCTCAACTCCGCCAAGCCTTCCGTATCATTCATAATGTGCTTGATCTCTTCCAGCGAAAAATTGAACTGCTTCAAGAATTGGATATTATCGACTGCCGCCGATTGATTGATATGATAATAGCGGTAATTGCTGCCTACATGAATAGATACAGGATGCAGCAAATCAATCTGCTCATAGTAACGTAGCGTTTGGACAGAAATGTTGTTGTATTTCGCAAAGTGACCAATTTTCATTTTGGAAAACATTTTCAAACTCTCCCTTGACTCTATAGTTACTATAGACATTATACTATTATTGTGAAATACAACACAATCAAAAAAGGAGGCATTTCAATGGGTTTACAAAAGATCAAAGTTGTTCAGTACGGGTGCGGAAAGATGTCCAAGGTTATCATTAATTATCTGTATAAGCATGGGGCTGAGATCGTTGGCGCGATCGATACAAATCCCGATGTAGTAGGAAAAGATATTGGTGAGTTTGCGGAGTTGGGGTATGCGACAGGTGTTAAGATTTCGGATGATGCACAAGCGGTTTTTGACAATTGCGATGCGGATGTAGCCTTAGTAACGATCTTTAGTTATATGCCTGAAATGTATGAATTCTATGAATTGTGTCTGAAAAACCAAGTCAATGTGATCACCACTTGTGAAGAAGCGATCTATCCTTGGAATACTTCTCCGGCAGAGACTAATAAATTAGATAAACTAGCGAAAGACAACGATGTAACGATCATGGGTGCCGGAATGCAGGATATTTATTGGATCAATATGCCTAGCCTGATGATGGCAGGCATGAATGACATCAAAAAAGTCAAAGGTGCTGTTAGCTACAACGTCGAAGATTATGGTTTGGCATTAGCTGAAGCCCATGGCGCAGGCTATGACCTGGCCCGTTTTGATAAAGAAATCGCTCAAGCGGAAAGTCTGCCGTCTTATATGTGGAATGCTGGCGAAGCGATCTGTTCAAAAATGAATTGGACGATCCAAAGTATTTCCCAAAAGAGCGTGCCCTTTACTCTTGATGAAGATGTTTATTCAGAAACCTTAAGTGCAACGATCAAAGCTGGCGATGCCATCGGTATGTCTGCCGTCACCACGATCAAGACTCACCAAGGAATCGAGCTGGAAGTCGAATGTATCGGCAAAGTCTATCGCGAAACGGATGGCGATATGTGTGATTGGGAGATCACCGGCGAACCGAATATGATCTTCTCGCTAGATAAACCAGATACCGTCGCCCATACTTGTGCAACGCTCGTTAACCGCATTCCATCTGTTATCAAAGCCCCTGCTGGTTTTGTTACGGCGGAAAAAGTCGACGGTTTGAATTACATGACTTACCCGATGCATATGTATTTGTAGACAAAATAATAAGCCGGTTGCAGCGTGAATGATACGCTGCAACCGGCTTTTCTATTTAAAGTAAATTAACGCAACAAGGTAACAATATCTTTCTTCGCTGCACTTTTGGCCGGCAGCCAACTGAAGACAATCCCGATCACGACGGATAACCCAAAGGCTAGCGTCACCGTGAACAGATCTGGCCGCACCGACAACGGCGTGAACATACTGATAGCAAAGCCCAGCAGCATCGCGATCAGATACCCGATCGTCCCACCAACTAAGGTCAACGAAATTCCTTCTAGTAAGAATTGCATCATGATATTGCCTTTTGTTCCGCCCATTGCTCGGCGGACACCGATTTCCTTCGTCCGTTCAGAGACAGAGATGTAGATCATGTTCATGACCCCGATTCCTGAGATGAACAGCGAGATCCCGCCGATCACTGAGATCAGCAATGTGATACTCGTCAACAACATCCGCAGCTGATCCACTTGACCCGCTAAATCTTCGGTCTTATAACTGCCCAGCTCTCTCCAAGTCCCGTATTTTTTCAGCGTGTTTTCAGCTTCCTTCGAAACACTTTTTACGTTCGCTGTTTGGTTCATTTTGACTTGGATCATGTTGCGGTCTTCCGAATTAAAGTAGCTTTCGAAAACATTCTCCGGTAATTCCGCAACGACATAATCCTCCTGCGTTGAAACAATTGTTCCTCCGCTGCGATCCTTCATGATTCCGACTACTTCAAACAAATGACCGCCAATTTTGATACTTTGGCCGATCAACGATGCCGGCTCTTCTTTTTTAATCGCCTTGGCAGCGGTTTGATCAATCACTACAACAGGATTTTCATTGTAGTAATCACTCGGTTGAATAGACCGTCCGTGAACGACTGTGCTGCCGCCATCCTTCAACAATTTGAAGCAATTCCAGCGGCCATCATTTCCGATCTCATCAATGGTCTGATCCGCGTACTTGATCCCATTTCGGGAATTATCATAATAGCTTACCTTTTGGACGCCGGGAATACTCTCGATCGTATTGATATCTTCTTCCGTAAAACCATTCAGACCGTTCTCACTGAAGGCATCGTCTTTAGCTGAAAAGGTATATCCGACACTGCCGTCAAACTGATCCAGTCCAATAAATTCTGACGCATAATCCTCAAAGGCACGCCCAATTGAGAAAACCGTGATTACTGCCGAAACCCCGATGATCAAACCGATCATGGTCAAGAAACTGCGGCGTTTGTTTTTGCCGATCGCCTTGAAAGAGGTTTTCCATACTTCACTAAACCGCATGTGCAACACCTTCTTCCAATATCTCGCCGTCTTTTACCGTGATGACCCGCCGACAATAAGCCGCGGCATCAGGATCGTGGGTCACCATTAAAATCGTGACCTTTTCTTCTTCGTTTAATCGTTTAAATAATTGCATGATCTCTTCCGAGGTGTGGCTGTCCAACGCCCCCGTCGGTTCATCCGCCACAATAAATTTGGGATTTCCGACAATCGCCCGGGCAATCGCCACCCGTTGCTGCTGTCCGCCGGAAAATTGCTTCGGCAGCTTGTTGTATTTATCGGCGATCCCGACTTTTCGCAAAGCCTCCATGACTAACGGCTTGGTTTGTTTTTGCTTCATCCCGCTATACAGCAGCGGCATCGCTACATTTTCCAACACCGTATTGTTATCAATTAACTGGAAGGCTTGGAAAACAAAGCCGACCGATTTATTCCGCAGCGCCGACAGCTTCTCGTCATTGAAGCGATACGCATCTTGTCCCTCAAAACGGTACGTTCCTTCAAAATCACCATCCAAGAAGCTGATCGTATTAATCAAGGTCGACTTTCCTGAACCAGAAGGCCCCATCACCGCCACAAATTCATGCTCATCGATCGTTAGACTGATATCCTTTAAAACGTGGATGCGCTCCTGATCGGCGGTGTAAAATTTGTTGATATTTTCCATCACAATCATTCAACCGTCACATCCATCCCATCCTTCACCGATTTGGCATCTTTGATGATTTTATCGTTTTCGTTCAGACCTTCCCGCAACACATAATAGCCATTGCCTTTTTCAACTGTCACTGAACGTTTTTCAGCCTTGCCTTTAGAGACTGTATAGGCAACATGTTCCCCATCTTTTTCTACAACACTCTTCAATGGCAGATGAATCTCATTACGCGGAATCAGTAATTCTACAGAATAGCCTACAGGGATCGCTTCATCAGGAACCGCTGTAAAGTTATAGGTCACTAAACTGGTTTTTTCTTCTTTTGCCGGGTCATTGTTCATTTCTGCCAACGAAGTGATCTTGCCGTTGACTGTTTTCTCGTTATTCGCGTATTTGATCTCGATTGGTTCATTCAAGGCAACCTTCGAGCGATCATATTCTGTCACCGTTCCCTTGATGGATGATTCTTCACTCTTCAAGACCATCAAGGCCTGTTGCGGATCATTTTTCGCATCTTCATTCAAAGCCGTTACGACGGAATCATTCGCCGCCCGGATGACTTCTCCCCAGCGATAGGTCACTAAAATCGTATCCTTGGTAACATGATCTCCTTCATTTACATGAATCGTCTGAACCGTTCCTTTTTCCGGATCGACTAAAACCGTTTGTTTTCTGGTTGATTGCACTTGCCCCTTTAAATGCAACGGTGTTTGTTTGCTGACTTGGTACATTTCCACCGAGGTATCATCTTTTGCATTTGCTTGGGTGTTCTGATAGAGAAAAAAGCCTGCCCCCGCAACCACTAACACTCCGATACCAATGATAATCTTTTTCATTTTTGACTCCATTCCTTCCGTTACAAAATTGTATTCATCGCTTCTACTCCTTAAATTTTAGAGGAAAGCCGCGGTCTCTTCTTCCAACGAAAGTACAAAGTCTAGATAAGACTTTAGACCGAAGAACATTTGTCATTTTAATGGATGCGCCGTTATTTACCTGCAAAAAAACGAAAGCATCATCAGAAATTCTCCCGACAATGCTTTCGTTTATTTTTATTTATTGATTTCCTTTGCGACGCGTTCATTCATTTTGCGTTTCAATTCATTGATCCGTGTTTTAGCTTGGATCTCATGGAGCATGTTTTCCGCGAATTCACCGACATCTTCACCAACTAAGTCTAATATCGGCACCTGATTATTGGCACCCTCTTGAAAGAACGCCAGTAATTCGTACATGGGCTCCAGCATATCCATTCCTGAACCTGCTGTAAACTCCCACAAAAAATTTTGGATCTCTTTATAGACTACTTGATAGTCATGGGGCAATTTTTTCAGCTCGGCCATTTGTTCTTTATATTCGGCCTTGTCCGCGTACATCTGCTTAAAATAATTAAAGACATTTTTATCTTTCATCGTTTTTACTCTCCTTCAGCTTGTCGATTTGACCGGAAATAAAGGCCCAGCGCTGCCAAAATAACTCCAGCTCTTGTTTTCCAGCCTCATTCAATGAATAGAACTTGCGCATTGGTCCCACCGAAGATTTTTTCTTCGTCACGACCACTAAATTTTTCTTTTCCAATCGCAACAACACGGTATAAACGGTGCCCTCGACAATATCCTCAAATCCATATTTTTGTAAATTATTGGTAATCTCGTACCCATAGGTTTCATGCTGATTGATGATCTCAAGAATCATCCCTTCAAGCACGCCCTTCAGCATCTCAGTAATCCCATTCACCGTTATCATCCTTCCCACACATTACGTTACCGTAATTTTTTCCGATAGACATATATAGATAATACTTGGAAAATCACGATTGTGCCAATACTCCAGGCAAGTGCGACCCAAATTTCTGACGGCATCTGCCCCTCTGTTAAGAGTGAACGCAAACTATTGATGATCGGTGTCATTGGCTGATGATCCGCAAAGCCTCTTAAAACCTTTGGCAATGTTTCCGTAGGGACAAAACCAGAACTGATGAACAACAGCCCGATAAGCAGATAAGAAAAGGCAATCGCCGTTTCATTGTTCTTAGCGATTAATCCGAATAGAACGGCGATCCAGGAAAGAGCATATGTCGCTACCAGCAGCAGGATGATCGCCATAAGCCATTCCAAGCCATCCGCTTTTGGTCGAAATCCGATCAAAATACTGCTGAACAAAACAATCATCGCCGAAATAAAATTGAACGTAACACTGGTCATTACATGGCTGTTCAAAATGGCCGATTTGGCAATCGGCATCGAATGGAATCGCTCAAAAATTCCGTTTTGAACATCGGTATTCAATCGAAAAGCCGTATAGCCAACTCCGCTGGCAACCGTAAACAATAAGATCGCCGGAACGATAAAGCCCTTGTATGTCTCTGGCGGAATCGTCATTGCCCCGCCAAAAATATAAATAAAGGCCAGCATTAACATGATCGGCATCAGTACTACCGTCATAATGGTATCGACACTGCGGGTCATGTGTTTCATCATTCGTCCCGTCAATGTCAGCGTATCTGTAAATACAGTCATTTTACTTCCTCCGTTCGATTCTCTACGATCATGAAGAAAACATCATCCAGTGACGCCTGTTTTTGCGTGAAGGTCAATATCTCGATCTGAGCAGCCTGCAACTGATTTAAGATCCAAGTGATTTTCTGTACCTCATTATTAGTGATCACATTCAGCGTCAGCAATTCCTGATTGATCTTTCCACCGACCAGTTGCTCGGCTGCCCTCAAGGTTTCCTCATCAGCGAACGTCAATTCCAGCGTTTCCTTCGGCAAGTGCCGTTTAACCTCGGCCACACTTCCCTGCAAAGCAATTTTTCCATGGTTCAGAATCGCTACATTATCAGCGAGCTGTTCCGCCTCTTCTAAATATTGCGTTGTCAGAAAAATCGTGACCCCTACTTTTTTCAACGTTCGAATCATTTGCCATAGAGCAGCTCGCGCCTGCGGATCTAATCCCGTCGTCGGTTCGTCTAAGAAAAGAATTTTCGGCGGATCAATCAAGCTCATGGCCAAATCTAATTTGCGCCGCATCCCGCCAGAATACGTTTGCGTCGGTCGATCGGCCGCTTCCTGCAAATCAAATTCCGTCAGCAGCTCATCGACCTTTTGCGAGTAGTTTTTCAAATGACGAAGTTTAGCGATCAATACTAAGTTCTCGCGACCAGTCAAAACTTCATCGACAGCAGCGAATTGACCCGTTAAGCTAAACTCTTTTTGAACTTCAACGGATTGCTCCAAAACATTTAATCCAGCTATTTTAACGCAGCCCTTATCAGGCTTCAGTAACGTGGTCATCATCTTGACCGTGGTTGTTTTTCCCGAACCATTGGTTCCCAATAAAGCAAAAATACTGCCGGTGGACACTTGAAAACTGATCCCGTCTAACACTTTATGATCCGAAAAAGCTTTTTCCAATTCAACAACTTCGATTGCGTTTTGCATCCTGCTCACTCCTTATTATTTATGCGTTTATCCTTCAAATGGCGAATAATCAGACAGACATTTTTTTACGTTTCGAGTACTCTGTTATATTAAGTACATCTACAATGTAAAACTAAGTAGTGATTTTGTCAACTACTTTGTTCTACTAAGTACCGAAAAATCGAATTTTTTTCTTTACATCTCGTTAACCATCCATTATACTTTCGTTAACCAAAATAAAATAATACGTTAACGAAAGAGTGAGTCTATTGAAATTAAGCAGTCGAGAAATTGTTTTAGCCGGATTATTTGCGGCAGTTATTAGTATTTTGTCTCAGTTCACTATTCCCTTTGGACCGATCCCCCTAACCTTGCAGACCTTTGCTGTCGGCTTCGTCGTAACCATCTTAGGGAAAAAGACCGGAACAATGGCCGTCGCGATCTACCTATTAATGGGCATGATCGGATTGCCCGTATTAGCTGGCGGGGCTGCTGGGATCGCAAACTACTTTGGACCAACCGGCGGCTTCTTGGTGGGATTTATTTTCCAAGCCTACTTCACCGGATTGATTATTGAAAAAACCAGCTTCAACTATTTCTGGTCAATCTTTGCGAATATCATCGGTGCCTTTATCACTTTATTCTTCGGTTCTCTTTGGTTAAAATTTGGCGGCAGCTTGCCTTGGAACGCTGCTTTCTCTGCCGGTATGATTCCATTTATTCTGCCTGGTGTGATCAAAGCACTCGCCGCCGGTTATCTCGGTGTCCTGCTGGGCAAAAGATTATCCTTTACAAATTACGTGTACCGTTAAGTTTCCAAATTTGGAAACTTTTTTTCTTGACTTTTTAATCAGGGTACCATATCATTACAACTCATAAGGTACCCTTAATAAAAGTTATGAAAGAAGCGAACAATAATGACGAAAGTTTTATTTTTAAATGTGACCACCCACGGACATGTCAATCCTTCCCTAGGTTTAGTTAACGAACTAACGAATCGCGGGGTTGAAGTTGTTTATTTTTCAAGTGAAGAATTCCGCGAAAAGATCGAAGCTGCCGGCGCAGTATATCGGCCGTATCACTATGATTTGAATATTTTTAAAAATGGGTTTGATGTGTTGCTAGATCATGGATTAGATATTATGCAGGATATCCTGACGCAAATCGAAGACGACTCCTTTGATGCGGTCATCCACTCGATCGCGATGCCCTTCAGTAAGCAGCTGGCGGAATATTTGATGATTCCAGCCGTTTCCATGTTGGCCGTCTTTATGGGAATGCAGGACTTTATGAAGCCTGACAAAACACAGCTGGCAGGGAAATTCAAAGCGTTGAATGACGCGTATCTGTTAGAAGCCAAAAAAATCGAGCAAGCACTTACTGTTCACATGCCTACCCGCTTTTTCGATTTGATTTTTAATGTTGAACCATTGAACATCGTCTTTACCTCAGACTACTTCATGCCGGAAAACGACCGAGCCTTCTTTGATGAAAAATATGTTTTAGTCGGTGCGGATATTTATCAACGACTGGAAGATACAGCGAACTTTCCGATTGAACGCCTGAAGGAAGCAAAAGATGTTTTGTACATCTCCTTCGGTACGATTTTTGGCGATTTCGCCAAAGATATCTATCAAAAGGTCTTTGATGCCTTCGGTGATTCTGAGTATTTAGTCGTCATGGCGGCCCATCATGTTGGTTTGGAAGAGTTGACGGTTCCTGATAATTTTATCATTCAAGAATACATTCCGCAAAATGAAGTATTGAAATATGCTGACGTGGCGATCACCCACAATGGATTGAACAGCATGAATGATTTGATTTTGAATGAAGTGCCCTTTGTCTCATTACCGATGGGATCTGATCAGCCCGCGCTTGCGGAGCGCTTAGTCGAATTAAACGCAGGTATTCGTCTAGACTACCAACAAGTCGATAGCGATGAATTGAAAGCCGCGGTTGAGAAAGTTCAAGTCGAACCTGACTATTTAAACAACTTAAAACAGATCAAACAATCATTTCTTGACGCTGGCGGCTATAAAAAAGCGGTCGATGCGATTGAAGCTTATATCTAAAAAAAGCACCTATTTCTCGCGGGAAATAGGTGTTCTTTGTATATACCTTACCAGTTCTGTATTCTCAATATTGAAGCCTAAAAACTCTGACATAGTCTTTCCATTAAAATAGTTATCGACTACCCGACTCACAGCATTGTGGCAGACTAATAAAGGTAGCTCTTTTTCTTGGCCGGTCAGTTCTGCCAACAATGGGTAGATTCTGCCTGCCACGTCTAAAATGGATTCACCTTGCTCAAAAGGCAATGAAAACTCATTTCTCCGGTTTTGAAATTCCTCTGTTTGAATAGGCAGACCATCGTATAGTCCAAAGTCCATTTCGATCAATCGTTCATCTACTATAATTGGCAAGCCAAGCTGATTTGCGACAACTTGAGCCGTTTCTTTCGCTCTGATTAAAGGTGAACAAATTATTTGAGTAATCGGATCGGTTAGCGTTTTGGCTTGTTCAGCTAACAATTCTGCTTGTTTATAGCCTTCTTCTGTTAATGGAATATCCGCACGGCCGCAAATTCTTTTTTCAACATTCCACGGTGTTTGACCGTGACGCGCCAGGTAAATCATATCTTACCTTCCTTCATCTATTTCTTCCCCGATAACTAAACGATCCTGCAGATTCATCTCTTCAAAATAGGCAATCAATTCTTCCTTTGAGGTATCAAAGGTCAATGACAGGCGGCTATTTTTGCTTTTATAGAAGGAAACAAACTGCGCCTGATTCGAGAGTGCCTCGATCTGGATTTTTTTAAACTCATGAAAATCACCGGCTAAAACACCTAGCTTGATCAAATGATCCTCACTGAAGCCTTCCTTCATGAAGCCAAACATAAAGATCAGAGCGGCAAAGGCAATCAATTTGATTTGATCCGCTAGATTGTCTGACCAAAAAATAGTGATCAAAGTAATGGATAAAGCCACCGATAGAATCTTTTTGACCCAGCTGCTTTTAGCGGCTAATTTTATCTTTTTTTGCTCTCTAACTTGTAAAACGATCAATAGCAATAAGAAAATCGTTATTATTACTGCCTCTGCCATCACCCTCATCTCTCCTTTACCATTCAGCTATAGTGCCGTCATAATTCTTCCATTGAGGATTTGTCCAAACCAGACCCTCTTGTGCGATTTCTTCAATCTTCGCTTCATCCATTTCAAGTCCTAAGCCCGGTTTATCCGGCAAGTCGACATAGCCGTCTTTATATTGGAAGACTTCTTTATTTTTCACAAAATCCAATAAATCAAAGCCTTTATTATAATGAATCCCCAAGCTCTGTTCTTGAATAAACACATTTGGTGTACATGAATCAACTTGCAGCGTTGCGGCTAGCGCGATTGGCCCATAAGGCGCATGAGGAGCGACCGCCACATCATAAGCTTCTGCCATCGCGGCAATTTTCTTCGTTTCCAGAATACCTCCGCACAAGGCAACATCCGGTTGAATCACATCGATTGCCCCTTGATTGAAGATATTTTTGAATTGCCAGCGTGTATACAAGCGTTCACCAGTAGCCAAAGGAACTGCGACTGCGTTAGCAACTTCTTTGAAATGCTCTTCGTTTTCAGGCAGCACCACTTCTTCTAAGAACATCGGATGATACGGTTCAAGCGCTTTAGCTAAAACTTTGGCCATCGGTTTGTGTACCCGTCCATGGAAATCGACCCCAATCGACATTTTGCTGCCGAAATGATTATGGATGGATGCTACACGTTCGACTACTTCCTCGACTTTTTCATAAGAATCGATATAGTGAAGTTCCGATGTCGCATTCATCTTGATAGCCGTAAATCCGCGATCGAAACGATCCTGCGCTTGCTCCAGTACTTCATTGGGACGATCACCGCCAATCCAAGAATAAACTTTAATCTTATCCCGAGCTGCACCGCCTAGTAGTTCATAGACCGGAACACCAAAGGCTTTTCCTTTGATATCCCATAAAGCCATCTCGATACCAGAAACGATCGTTCCATTGATGGGACCGCCTCGGAAAAAGGATCGATGCATTTCTTGAAAGAGACGCTCAATTTCAAAAGGGTTTCTCCCAATTAAACGATTGCCGATTTCATAAGCCCCGGCAACCACCGTTTCCGTTTTTGTTCCAGAGATCATTTCGCCCCAGCCGTCGATCCCATCATCCGTACTGACTTTAATGAATATCCAACGCGGCTTCACTTTATAAACTGTTATCTTTGATATTTTCACGATCGTACTCCTTTTTTCATTTTAGGTTTAGCTCGACACTCTATTTAGTTTGTTTGAGCTTCTTTCATATTTTCTACATTGATTTTTTTAATGCCTTCAAAGTAATACCAAGCACCGGCGAAAACGAGCAGTAATATTGGAATACCAATGATTGGTTTAAATGTAAATGCTAAGAAAACCAAATAACTTTGGATCATTGCGGTTGCCGCGAATGACGAGATCAACAGCGAGTTGGCACCTAGCTTGATTCCAACTGATTTAGCGATTGCTGTCAGAACTGGGGCTGTAGCTGTCCCACACCATAATAGTGACGCTGTCACAACCAATCCGATCACGATATTTTTAAGTAAATTCCCTCTAGTTAACGCAACCACCATCGCGACCCGGAAAGGCACAACGGCTAAATCGGCGAATGGCAGCACACGGTTTCCTGGCAATACTAATGCCATAGCGATCGTTAACGGTATAATGATCAACGCAGTAGTAATAACATCGGGATTTCCTACAACGACTGCTGCATCTAAACCGATGAATAGACGACGCCCCTTGAATTTGGCTTGCGACCATTTTTGAGCCGCGTCAGATATCGGCATCAACCCCTCCATGAACAAAGAGGTCATTTTAGGAATCAAGACAAGGACAGCAGACATGCTTACTCCTAGTTGGAATATTTGTGTCACATCAAAGCCTGCTAACACACCGATTACCAAGCCAATAACCAGACCCATGATCATCGAATCTCCAAAGAAGCCCAAATATTTTTGCGCATCTTTAATTGTAAAGGTTGATTTACGAAATAATGGAATACGATCCAATAGCCAGTTTAGCGGCCAAGCAATAACCAACGAGGATAAGGCCGAAACAGTTGGCAAAGAAACACCTGGAATTCCGAAGAAGCCCTCTACCATCGGTTGTGACCAATCGGAAATCTTGAAGGTAATAATCGCCATAACAACGGAAGCGCCGACACCCAGCAAGACGCTCTTAGTTACGAAATAAACCATTACGCCCACGATCGCCATGTGATGATAATTCCAAATATCCACATCCAGCGTATTAGTCCGTTTAAGAATTAGTAAGATAATATTGACAATTAAAATAGCAAAGACTAATAAAGCAATGATTGGCGAAGCCCACGTAACGGCGGCAATTGATCCCCAACCAACATCTAATGCGTCCAATTGAACGCCCGTCCGTTCAACCATGGCTTTTGCGGCCGGTCCAACATTGGTCGTCATGAAATCAAGTATCAGCTTGATCCCAGCAAAACCAATCCCCAGCGTCAAACCGGATTTAAACGCTCTGGTGATTTTCAATCCAAAGATCAAACCGATAACTGTAATAATTACCGGCAGCATAACCGTTGGTCCAGCAGCCATCAGAAAGTTAAAGACACTCATAATTACTTTCATTTTTGTCCCTCCTCAATAGGTAGATTATTTAACATAGTTCAAAATTTCTTCCATCGTTTGTTCCGCGCCCATGCCAATTAGGATCGGCATACCTTTAACTACTGGAACATCCCCCGTCTGCCCTTCAAACTCACCTGTGGTGATTAACAAATCATAGTCTTGCACTTTGCTTGGGACTTCCATCAATTTTGTTTGAGTTGTATCAACTTGAACGCCTTGACTGGTTAAGTATTCTTTTACCTTTGTTGCAACGACCGTTGAAGTCGCGATCCCATTTCCACATGCAATCAAAATTCTTTTCATTGTATATTCCTCCTAATTTTAAGCTACTGCTTGTTCTAAAAGTTTCAGTAATTCTTTATTCGATTTTGTTTTGATCATAGCTTTTCTCAAAGGCTCATCTTGAATGATCGAAACAATCTTTTGCAGCATTTCCACCTGACCGTGGGGCTCGCCAATCGCCATCATGATCACAATTTGAATCGGCAGCTCGGCCTGTTTCTTTTCCATATTATGAAACTCAACAGGCTGTTTCAGCGTGGCGATCGCCAACGTCGTTTTGTTGACCATTTCAAAATTCGCATGCGGAATCGCAATGCCGGGCTCTGAAGACGGCAAGCCAGTAGGATACTCTTCTTCCCTGTCTTGTATCGCTTGAATGTACTCGTGCTTTACATAGCCTTTCTCAAATAGCTTCTCCGCCAAGAAAGCCAAAACATCCTCTTTTGTTTTCGCAAAAACGTCTCTAAATACTAATTCTTCATGCAAAAATAGTTCCATCAAACACCTACTCCTTCCACCTTGGAAAGTAATTTCTGCATAGATTCCGCTAACTTATCACTATCTAAACTTTCTAAATCGCTTTTGTTAAACATGCCTGATCCAAGCCCTAAATAGCTCGCACCATTTTCAAAAAAAGCTTGTGCGTTCTCTACCGAAATTCCTCCCACACCCATCAAGGGTAATTTTCCTAACGGCGCCTGTACGTCCTTGAAGAAGCGCGGCGACACCACTGAAGCTGGGAAAATTTTAACAATGTCCGCACCTAGATCAAACATTTCATTGATTTCCGAAGGCGTCATTGCCGCTGGTACTGCAAGCACCCCATGCTGCTTAGCATAATCCAGCATTTCCTTAGTAAAAATATGCGGACCTAGTAAAAATTCAGCCCCTGCTTGAATGGCTTCTTTAACATCCTTCATTGTCCGAACAGTGCCAGCTCCAATATGAATGGTCTTTCCATATTTTTCGGTTAACTGTTTGATTTGACTCAAGGCATCTGGTGTATTCAATGTCATCTCCACGGCAAAATCATTTTCTAAACTTTTCATCGCTTTTAAAATTGCATCAGCTTGTTGAAAAGTGTACCCTCGCATGATAATCGTGAAACGCGGATAATCTTTTAGTTTCATGTCAAACCTCTCTTCTCATGTAAAATGTCGAATGAATTGATAAATTGATTTTGTTTCATTTTTAGAAAATAATTCTTTTAAAAATTCCTGATTGGTACTAATATCCGCGATTTGGTTAATCGCTTTCAAATGTTTCGTTAAATCAAGAAACGATAAGGGAAAAATAATCTGAATCCCTTTTCGATTAGGAAACGCTATCGGCTTTTTACTAATTAATAAACTGATCCCTTCTCTTTGAATCCCATGTTCAACAGTTGTGTGAGGGATGCATGTCTTCTCGCCAAAATAGCCGGCATAGTTGGGCTGCCTTATTTGCTGAAGGCAATCGGATAAAAAATCTTCCGTGATAATTTGATTATCCATCAGCGGCTTACACGCTAAGGCCACCGCATCTTCCCAAAGGATTTCTTCCTCAATCACCGTGATGTAATTTGGTTTCAAGTAATAGGTCAACGCAGGCAAGACCTTGGTATTTTCTAAGGGGGAATCTTGTTTTTCTTGCAGTAAAAAGTATTGCAGTTCCTCTTTTAATTCTTTAGAGCTGGAGACATCAGAATATTTCTGAATGATCCCGAGCAATCGATCAACGGATTGATCGACTTCATTGATTCCAAGTTCATTCAAAACCCGATAGCGTAAACTGATTTGCTCCTTATAGGTCATGATTGGATCAATAATAAATTGGGGCAAATCCGTTTCCAATGGAATAGTCGTAAAAACCAGATCGTAATCCACTTCAAATTGATAAAAATCACGGACAGAGAACGATGACAGAAATTGCAGCTCAGTAAAAAGTTTTTCTAAACTTTCCCGAATCACTTTTGAAACCATCACGCCGTTTGTACAAACAACAACTGCCCTTGGCTTTTGTTTTTTGATAAGATGCTGATTACTCAACTGAAAACCAAAGTAGTAAGAAAGAAGATCTAACTCATCATTAGGAAAAGCTCTTCTCAACCAATTTTCTGTTGGAACAATGAGCTCCTTCATTAAATCGCTCAAGATCGCATGGTTGCTGTCTTGGATCAAGCTGTCTAAAGAATAAACCCCTAAACTCAAGTTATACTTGATCCGGAAACAAGCGGGGCGCAGATGATTTAAAATTCGACGCTCAAAGTTTTCTCTATCATCGATCGTTATGAATGTCTGCTGTTCAAAGTTGGTCACCATCTCATGGATCAATTCTTTCAAGCGGCGATCCGAATCAAACTCTTGAGTCGTTTTCTTTTCAAAGATATTAGATATCAAGAACAGCAACGTCATCCATTCAAGATAGCTGCTAGAAAGCTGCCACTCAGTCTCTTTGATTAAAACATTCAAAAACCGGTATTCCGGCGTGTCTCTTACCTCACCCTCAAAAAAATCGGCTGCTCCTAGCTTACTTTCGGCAATACCTCGAGCTAAAAGTAGCGGCAACGTAGTTTTTAAGTACTCCAGGGATTCATCTGAATAGCTCAGGTGCAGCATTTGCTCCATGTTGTGAATCAGATGAATAACTTCTTCTTTTGATACCTGAATACTTAGCTGCCCAAGCATTTCCTCCCGCTTAAAGACTGGGTAACGTTTTACCAAATCTGCTAGAAGCTGTAGAACCTTGTGTTCTGATCCTTCAATTTGGTAACCTTTTACTCGATCATACTTCAGCGATAAATAGTACTTAAGAATCAGCTGGTCGGCTCTTTTTAAGTCCTCAGCTACCGTGGTCTTCCCCACTCCGAGAAACTCGCTAAGATGATCGACACTGACGTACTCAATATTCGTAATTAGAAACATTGAGAGCAGCGCCGCTCTTTCCTCGTCTGAAGGAATCATCGTTTGCTTTTGTTGTGTTGCCAGCATTTGTAATACTTCTAAAGGGACATTAAAATCGCCGGCATGGGTACGTTCGATACTTGGGATTTTCTGAGTGATCAATTCAGAATTAAATTGGTTGATGGCGTAATTGATTTGCCTTCTAGTTAACCCAAGCTCTGCTGTCAGTTCGGCCATTTTTATTTCAGGCCTTTTTGTTAATATGGTCAGAATATTTCGGATCCGTTCATTCATTTTCTTTCCCTCCTGACATGTTCATTATAACGAGAATCATAAACGAGCTGGTTTGGTTTTCAAACCTAATTTTGTCACAGCCGCAAATAGCCTTTGTCACAGTACAAAAAAAGCAACCGCAGTCCTTCATTAAGAAAGACTGCGGTTGCTTTAATATTCTCGTTCTCTTTGTGCTAACAGCAGTGCACCGATCAAGCCGCTTTCATTCGGCAACCCCCAGCGAACAATATAGTCCTCGGCTTTCGGCGTCTCCATATAGCCGGCCATCAATTCGCTGAATTGCTGCTGAATCTTTTTAAGCAGGTGGTCTTGATTCATTACACCACCACCTAAAATGATTATTTCTGGCGCCAAAATCAAGGTGTAAGACATCAAAGCCTGCGCCAGATAATTCGCCTGCAAGTCCCAGATTGGATGATCTAACGGCAGCTTCTCACCTTTGATCCCCGTTCGTGCTTCTAGTGAAGGCCCCGCGGCTAATCCTTCCAAACAATCTTTATGGTAAGGACAGGTTCCTTGGTAGGTATCTTCCGCTGCCCGTTTGATATATAGATGACCCATCTCAGGATGACTGATTCCTTCAAAAACCTCATTGTTGATCACGACACCGCCGCCGATCCCCGTACCAATCGTCAGATAGATACAACTATGTCTTCCTTTCGCCGCTCCACGTTTGATCTCGCCAAACGCCGCCGCATTTACATCCGTTGTCCAAGCTGTTGGGACCTTATATCGTTGTTTCATTTGTCCTAAGAAATCCACATCTGCCCAGCCTTCTTTAGGAGTCGCTAAAATATGTCCGTAATTTTCTTGATCTGGTTGAATCCCGATTGGTCCAAAAGACCCGATCCCCAGCGCCTCGATTGGGTATCGATCAAAGAAAGCAAAGACCTGCTTGAAGGTCGTTTGCGGATCGGTTGTCGCGATACTGATTTTTTCTTTTATTTGTAGCTTTTCGTCGGCTACGGCACAAACAAATTTTGTTCCGCCAGCTTCAATCCCGCCATATAGCATGATTTCCTCCTAAAAACAGCCAAGGGAATCTCCCTTGGCTGTTCCGATTAATTTTGTTCTTGTCTCCAAGGTTGGACGTTTTCTTTGCGATAAACGGCTGCTTGACCGATCGAGTTGAACAATTCCATTTTTTGTTTTACGACAGCTTTCGCTGCATCGATACATTCTGGATAGATCGCATTTGGGTCCCATAATTCCGTTGTCGCAAGAATTTCACGGCATTTTTTATAGAAGGCATATTTGTAATCAGAAGAAATATTGACCTTTTGAATCCCGATTTGAACGGCTTTCGCGATTTCTTCATCTGGATTGGCTGATCCGCCGTGTAATACCAACGGAATCTCGACCTTGCTCTTAATTTCTTCCAGTACATCCATCTTCAGTTCCGGCTTCACATCTTTTGGATAAATTCCGTGTGCCGTACCGATTGCTACTGCTAAAGTATCAATCCCAGTTTTTTCAATGAATTCGTCCGCATCCTCTGGTCTCGTATAGATAACCTCTGACACACCGCCTTCAACAGACGTTCCCGTATTACCGATCGTTCCCAATTCACCCTCGACTGAAACGCCGATTTTATGACAAACATCCACGACTTCTTTCGTAATCGCGATATTTTCTTCAAACGGAAGGAGCGAACCATCGATCATGACCGAGCTGAAGCCGCAGTGGACAGCGCGCATGATACTTGCCAAGCTATCCCCATGGTCCATGTGAATAACAAATGGTACAGAACTATTTTTTGCGCGAGAGACTGCATATTGGAAGAATTCATCTTTTGTAAAGTCTAACTCGGTTGGATGAACCGCGATGATTGCCGGCGCATCATTTTCTTCAGCTGCTTCTATCACTACTCGTAAGAAATTACTGTCTGCGACATTGAACGCTCCTACGGCGAATTTGTTTTCCTTGGCGATTTCCAACATTTGCTTCATATTAATTAACATTTGACTTTGTCTCCATTCTCATCATTATGATTTATTTTTAGAACCCGAAAGTTCGATGTACCGTTTGACTACTTCTTTTCCTGCCGCCATCGTTTGATGGATCAGCGTCGGATAATCCACTTCTGGATTTTCGCTTAATTGCTTTTCAATTTCGGTCTTTTGCGCCTTCATAAAATCAGAACCGACATTGATTTTGTTGATTCCTAATTCAATCGAGCGGAGAATATTTTTCTCCCCTGCCCCTGATCCGCCATGCAACACTAACGGCAAATTCGTCGCGGCTTTGATTTTCTCCACGATATCGAAACGGAAATCCGGCACATACCCCTCTGGATAATCCCCATGGCTGGAGCCATAAGACAATGCCAAACAGTCCACGCCAGTTTCTTGGATAAATCGAATCGCGTCATCTGGGTCCGTGTACATCTCATCATTCGTAAAATGATCGCCTGCCACAGCACCCATGTCGCCAACCTCGGCCTCCACACTGGCATTATAAATTTGCGCCAGCTCCACCATCGCTTTGGTGATGCGGATATTTTCCTCCAGCGGGTACATCGAAGCATCCATCATTGCACTGGAAAACCCTTCATGCAGACACTGCTTAACAAACGCGGCGTCTTGTCCATGATCCAAGTTGATCGCCACTTCGACTTTGGCATTGTTGGCCATTCGAATGATTGGCTGAGTCAAATAGCGAATATCCAAGTGCTCCTTCAAATGATCCTGCAGCAAATCAATAATGATCGGCGATCGCATTTCTTCCGCGGCTTCAATGACTGCCTTGGCCGTTTCCAAATTGAAACAATTGATCGCCATCACAGCATAGTTCTCACGATTGGCTTTTTGCAGCATTTCTTTCATCGAAACATACATTCAACAAGTCTCCTTTTTAAGAAATCTTGATAGAAGAAAAATCAACTTCTTCCTCTTCTTCATCATCCTTGATCTCATTTTCAACCGGTGCCTTCTTCAAGGCGAACAATAGAATCCCGGTAATCGCTGAACCAATCAGCAAGGCTAACGTGAATTTCAACGGATCTGTCATTGCCGGAATGATGAACACGCCGCCAGATGGAACAGGCGAACCAACGCCCCATGACATACTCAACCCGCCGCCGATTGCCGCGCCTACTGTACAAGAAAGAATTACGCGTAATGGGTCAACTGCCGCAATCGGAATAACACCTTCTGTGATCATACAAAGTCCCATTGGAAAAGCGAGCTTGATATTGTCTTGTTCCTCTTTTGAATATTTGGGTTTGCGGAAAATTTTTGATAATACCCAAGAAATCGTTACACCAAATGGCGGTACCATTGAAGCCAATACTTTCACTGCTTCTGGTCCCTGCACGCCTTCCAGCAATAAACCATCCGCAAAGAGCGACGCGACTTTATTGACCGGACCGCCAAAGTCGAAGGCAGCCATCCCGCCGACGATCGAGCCGAACAAGAAGTTCCCAGAACCTTGCAGACCTTCTAAGAATTCCGTTAACGCTTCTGTCGCCCAAACGATTGGTAAACCAATGACAAAGAACATCAATAATCCAATGATCAGAGTAGATAAGAGCGGTACGATCATCATTGGCATCAACCCTTGAGCCCATTTTGGAACCTTTAAGTTTTTCACTAAGAACAATACGAAGAAACCAACCAAATAACCGCCTAACATCCCGCCTAAGAACCCGGCGCCGATAGCATTCGCGATCAGACCCATAAACAAACCAGGTCCAATACCGGGACGGTCTGCGATTGAGTAGGCGATCGCCCCTGCTATAACCGGTGCCAACAAGCCCATTCCCAAGACACCCAATGAGACCAACGCGTCTGGCACTGAATACGCGGCCTTATAATTCTCAATGACCCCGCCACCAGTCAGATTCCCGATCGCGATCAACAACCCTGCCGTAACCACAACCGGTAACATGTACGAGATTGCCGTCAGGGCATGTTTTTTCAATTGAAGCTGCTTAAACATTTCATTCATCTCCTTATATTAGTAATTTTATTTACGCCTTCACAATTTCTTCTTCGATCTTATTGATCAGGCCTTTTGGTGCTTTGATTACCATACTGGTTGGGATTTCTACTACTTTTTTCCCGTCAAAACGATCTTTGCCGCTGATCTTGATATCTGCCGCAATGATCACGACATCTGCTGCTTTGATTTCTTCCGGTGTTAATTCATCTTCCGTTCCGATCGTGCCTTGTGTTTCGATTCGAGCCGTGTGGCCTAATGCTTTGGCGGCCTTTTCCAGCTTCTGTTTGGCGATATACGTGTGGGCGATCCCTGATGTACATGCCGCGATTCCAACAATTTTCATCTTCTATTCCTCCATTTTCTTTTTAGTCTTCTTCCATTGGATCTCTTGATAACAATTCCATCATTTCCGCTTTGGTTTGTGCATTGACCATATTCTCAATAAAATCTTCGTCCGCCAAAAGCATCGCGACTTTCTGTAATAATTTGATATGCATCGTATTGGCGTCGGTATTTTTAACCGCGAACAAAATAATCACTTTTACCGGCTCTTCGTCTAACGATTCCCATTCGATCGGCGTAGTGACTTTTCCAACAACTAGCGAGGTTTTGATCACGCTGTCAGATTTGCCATGGGGGATCGCGATCCCATTGCCGATACCGGTCATCCCTTCTGCCTCTCGTTCGAAAACATCCGCCGCGAAAACTTCTTCATCTTCGATATCGCCATTGGCCATCAGCAAGCGCGTCAATTCATAGATCGCTTCTTCCTTTGTGCCCGCTTTCATTTCTAATTGGATCAATTCTTCCGTAATCACATCCGCGATACTGAAATCATCCATCATTTGCTCTGCTGTCATCTCACATCTCTCCTAACATCTCTTTCACTCTTTTTTCGTCTTGTTTGGTAAATACGGAATTGACTAAAATCGTCGGGATCATCATTTCAATCGTCAAATTGACGGTAGTCAAAATCAGATCAATATTTTGATATTTCTCCGGTGCCTTCGAAAATTTTCGTGCCGATAGAACATCCACGATCTCCAATTCCGGAAAAGCTTTGCGGACCTTTACTTTCAACAGCTCGGATGTTCCTACTCCGCTGCTGCACATGATCAACACACGCTTTTTCGAGTGGATCATTTCCTTGTATTTCACAAAATACAGTGTTAAAAACCCAATTTCATCTTCTGTTATTTCGTTTAACTGGTATTTTTTTTCGGCCATTTGACTAACCTGTTGGACCTGCTGAAAAATTTCCGGATATTCCAGCTTAATGTCCCCCAGCAAATCATTTTTGACGATAATCTCATTTTTCAAACGATACAATAAAGGATCGATATGTTCGTATAAATCCTGGCGATTGGGCTGATGATCAACCTTCATCCCCATTAAGCGGCTCATTTCTGCCGCAAAAAAGTCGGTAATATCCAACGCTTCCTGTGACTTGCGATTCAGTTTGATCGGCTCCTTTTCCATTCGAGAAGAAATCAAATACTGAAATAAGTAGAAAGTCTCACTTTCAGGTAAGGCAATATTCAGATAGTGATCCAGCTTGATGATCACCATTCGTGAAAGCTGATAGAGCTGATCATACTGCCTGATCAATTCCTCTTCATCGGGGTCCAACAACTCCGCACAAGTATCCGCGTGGATTTCCCCTTCCCGCACCCGCTTGATCAAGATGTAAATATGGGAAAAGATATTGCTGTTATAGGGATATGCGATCCCGTTTTGCAGCTTTCTTTCGATATACTCTAATAACGACGTGATAAAATTAATATCATAGGAACTGATTTTTTCTTGTTGTGTGGAAAAATCCTCTTCCCAGACCCGGTTCGCACTGATCAAATGATTGACCGCTTTTCGAATATGCTTTTCCGTGCCTTCGATCGAGATTCTCTGTCCCTTGCGAATCAAGGCCAATTGGTAATCCAGTAAAAATTCCGTCATCCGTACCAAATCATTGTTGATCACTGTACTGCTGACAAAATAGTCAGCGAATAATTCTTGAACCAGTACCTTTTTCGGTGATTTGAATAACAACGTCAACAGGATCGTATTTCTTCTTTCTAACGGACCTTGGACCGTATCTCCTCCTCGTTTGCGCACACTTTCT
Organism: Enterococcus malodoratus; assembly: GCF_027659535.1. Classification (NCBI taxonomy): domain Bacteria; kingdom Bacillati; phylum Bacillota; class Bacilli; order Lactobacillales; family Enterococcaceae; genus Enterococcus; species Enterococcus malodoratus. The sequence goes on from NZ_JAQDPG010000006.1 coordinate 92,873, forward strand.
TTTAAATAGTTGTCATAATCTAAACGAAAACCTTTCCCGACCTCCGCAGAAATCAGTTCTCCGACATCCGAAGCTTCATTGATTTTTTTGATCGTTCGGTAAATTGTTTTCGTGGAAACATTGGCAAATTCAGCTAACTCTTGAGCGGTAAGTGTCATCCCATGTTTGATAAACAATTCGATCAAATGTGTTTCACGTTTGCTTAGCTGCATTTTGTCAACCTCCTTGTCCCTAATATAGCCTTTTTTGATCGACGTACATTTTTTCTTGTGTCCATTGAAATGGACATTTATATAAAACGCTTTCAATAACTGCTTTAAACTACCATTCAAAATAACCCCCTTTCAAAGTTTCTCAAAATTATTAATCGTCTAAAAAAATGCTTCAGACTGACCAATTCCCTCAACTATTTCAATTCTGCATCAATGGATAAAAAAAACAGCGAAAAAATCGCTGTCCAACATGCCTGATCAACTTGCTAACTTAAAAACCAATTCGTATTCTTCCTAAAAAGATGACTGATTTTACTGATACGAAAAGCTGAAACTTCTATTTTTAGTTTTCCACCTGTGCAAAACTTACTTCGTTCGCCAATTGATAGATTGGTACCAATTTTTGATACGTTTCTACCATAAATGCTTGTGCTGCCTCCGGTGTTTTCCACAATGGGTCCTCTTTTTTAATGATTCGCCCAATTTGGAACTCACCCTTTTTCACATCGCGGAACCTTTTCAACAGTCTTTCTGTGTTTTCTGGTGATAACTCTTCAACCTTTGGTTTGGTGTGATCACCGGACAAGACAAAATCTGGGGATAATGTTTCAAACACTTTTGGGTTATCCAATAGTGTTTGTGCGATCGCCTGCTCATTTTTTGGCTGATCGATGCAGGATAACCACATAAAGACGTACTCTGGCCAAATTCCCAGCTGAAAATGCGGCTCCATTTTATATCCGCGCTTTTGCCGACTTAACGCGGACCAAGTATTTTCTGGCGGATACGTGGTGCGGCGACGATGTTGTGCGATGTGGATAAATAATTCCTCGTCCAACAACGGTTCCAGCACTTGTTGAAAAACTTTATCTAACTGTTGAAAAGTTGGCTGGATCTCTTGGCGGATTGCCGCCATTCGTTCATCCAATCCAGCAACTTCAAAAACCTCAAAACTCTTTTCAGTGAACATAGTATTCCTCCTAATGCCTATCTATTGATTTATGCTTTTTTGCCCAAAAATAGCACCCTTTTTACACTGGTTACTGTTAGCGAATGCCTTTTCCTCGATAAAGTAATTTTACCCATCTTACCGCCAGCTCACAAGCTTCATTCAAATTTTCCGCTATACCATAGATTTTTCGTGCATAGATTAGCGTTTTGACAAACAACTATCCGCAAATTTCATAAAAATGACTCGTTCTTTAGGTATTTTGAAGAAATTATTTCCCTCTCTTTGTTAAATCAAGTATATTATAAGTAGCCATTTTATATTGTAGATTCAGAAATTTATTTCTGAGGAGGTAAGACGAATGATTTCAGACGCGATTGGGTTCGAGAAAAAATTCCGTTTAAAAGAAGACAAAAAATTTGAACAATACAAAATCATGCTCCCAAAATTACGGGAAAATGATGTCATGATAAAAATTTCTGCGATCTCAATCAGTACCTTAGACACACAGATTCGCCAAACGATCAAAGGTGCTAAAAAACCTTACATTTTAGGCTTTGGCGGCGTGGGAATCATCACTCGTTTAGGGAGCAGCAATTCACGGCTGAATGTCGGTGATCGCGTACTCTATGTGAATAAAGTCGGAAAATACGGCAGCTACAGCAATTTTCAAATCGCCGATGTCCGCTCCGTCGTAAAATTACCTGATGCTTTTCCTACCGATGAAGCCGCCGCTTTTTCCTACAGCTTTTTCTTGGCCTTTGAAGTACTGTTCAAGCAGATGCAATTGATTCCGCAACCGAAGAAGAATCAAGGGAATTTATTGATCCTGAATACTTCTGACGGACTGGGAGCCACCATTATCCAACTAGCTAAATGGGCCGGATTAAAGGTCGCAGCGACGATCAATAAGAACAATTCAGAGATCTGGATCAAAAATATGGGCGCTGACGTCGTATTTTCACAATCCAACCATCTCTCGCGAGAATTAACGAATGCGGAAATGACACCGGTTGATTATGTGATCAACTTGGATACCGAAAAAGAAAAAAGCTTTGACCATTTGGCAGAATTCAAAGATACTGCCAAGGTTCTACTATTGCATTTTATCAAAAAGAAAAGCAAAAATTTTGATCCCGACTATCTGCATTTTTATTGTGAAGAGTTTTTAGAAGAATCCTTCGCAACAGAAGAAGGCATCAATTATTCACGAAGAGTCATGGAGCTTTTAGTCTATTTGTGGGAAAAAAATCAATTAAAATCGATTTTGACCGCCCAGCTTAATGGTTTCTCTGACAAAAATTTTTATGGCGCCCATAAGTTGATTGAAAACAATCCGAACTTCCGGCACCTAGTTCTAATAAACTGACAAAATCTCGTTCAAATGGACGAGATTTTTTTTATTGAAAGCTGATTTTTAGCTGAAAATCCTTGTTTCTTCCAATTCAATAACCAATGTTGTCATTTCTCATAGAAATTTACCGTTTTTCTGAGGTTAACATTTGCTAATTACAAAGAATGCTATTAATATATAAAATGAAATTTTCATTTACATTTTCATTTCAATTATTTTATAGGAGGTTTTTATGGATTATTCACTGACTACTCGGTTAGCGGCTGAGTTCTTGGGGACTGCTTTGTTAGTAATGTTAGGAAACGGTGCAGTTGCCAATGTTGATTTAAGAGGTACAAAAGGTTACGGAAGTGACTGGATGTTGATTGCAGTGGGTTACGGCTGCGGGGTTATGATTCCTGCAATGATTTTCGGCGGTATCAGCGGTAATCACATCAACCCGGCGTTCACAATCGGTTTAGCAGTTAGCGGCATGTTCCCTTGGGCAGAAGTTCTTCCTTACATCGTTGTTCAATTTCTGGGCGCGATGGTCGGCCAATTAGTCGTTGTAGCCAGCTACAAACCTTATTACGACCAAACAGAAGACAAATTGCATGTCTTAGGAACATTTTCAACGATCAATAGTGTTGGTTCTAAGTTCAACGGATTCGTGAATGAATTCTTTGGTTCATTCATTTTATTCTTTGGAGCACTGGGGATCACCAAAGCACCTTTCTTCCAAGACAATTTAGGAACTGCTCATTTAGCATTAGGTTTCTTAGTCTGGACATTAGTTGCTTCGTTTGGCGGACCAACTGGACCAGGTTTAAACCCTGCTCGTGATTTAGGTCCTCGTATCATGCACGCCTTGTTGCCATTGAAAAATAAAGGCGATTCACAATGGAGTTACTCTTGGGTCCCAGTACTTGCTCCCATCTTAGCTTCAATCGTTGCGATCGCTTTATATAAAGCCTTATTCATCTAAACAAAAAAACTGCCGCAGCTTATGCGACAGTTTTTTTCTTGTCTATTCCACCAATTGCTGTACAAACGCTACTGGAAACATTGTCTTTTCCGCAGTTTCCTCGACTGAGAAGCCTTGTTTCAAGTAACGTTTAGCGACGCTGTCCATGCTTTCCGAGACCTCCACGATACATTTGTCCCGATCATAAAAACGCATGACCCGCTGTCCCCATGGATACTCTTTGCTGTGGTGCAGAAATTCAATTCCTTCTACTTTCGAAAGCTTCTTTTCCCACTTGTCTAAATCCTCGACCTCAAAATAAAGTTGAAAATTATTTGATTGCTGCTTGATCTCCAAAGGAACATCCAATAATCCTGCATAATCCGCCTGCAGCGAAAAGCCGCTTTCAAAAGCCACGTGGATATTGTCTAAATCCATCATCACCTTTTGCTCCATTACCTCTTCATAGAACTGTCTCGCTTTGGTCATATCCTTTACTGCGATTAATACTCCGCCAAAATTCATCGCCATCACCTATCAGAGCCCTTCCGTGACTCGTCTTTCTCTTTTTCCAACTATACCTTTAGAATTTGGCGATTTCACTGTAAAAATCGGACATCTTTCGGCGATATTCTTGGGGCGTATTTCCGGTAATTTGTTTGAAATCACGATTGAAATGGGAAAAATCATAATACCCGGTCGCTTCATAAGCTTCCGTAATACCACTATCAGGAGCATTCAACAAACGAATCGTTTGATTGACTCGCACTAATCGAGAAAAGGTTTTAGGGCTCATCCCCAGATAGCTGTTAAACAAACGAGTCAAGTGCCGCTCGCTATAAAAGACATCCTGCGAGAGCTGTTTCAACGAACGATTCCCCGCCTGATCAACGATCGCTTTGGTAACGGCAGCTAATTCTGATGGGCATGAGTTTGACTTTGCTTGTAAAAATAGTCGATCGATCCCTGAAATTAACGCTTGAACACTCTCGGCTGCCTCCAATAAATCAAGCATCCCTTGATTCAGCTTGGCATGCAGCAAATCGAAAGAGAATTGCTGATCCGTCAATTCATTTTGACTAAAGCTCAAAAAAGCATACAAACCGGCGGGCTGAAATTCCACAATAACTATTTGCTCAAAGCTGCCGGCCTGATCACCAACCTTCGCCGCTTTTGTTGCCGGCCCCATCAATTGACCAGTAATTGTTTGATCCTTAAACCCAAAAACCAACGTCGAACACCCATGAGGAATCACCGTATACGCCTCAGAGATCATTTGTCTCGTGGGAAATGTCAACGTGTAGTTCGAAATATACGGCCGCAGTGCTGGATGCGGTTTAGCATATAAACAGGCCTCATCTTGATAAATAGCTCGCTCCCGGTTTTGATAAAAAGCAAGAGCCTGCTGCTGAATCATCGCCTCACCTCTTCTGACAGTTCGCTTTTCTGTCTAATTTATTAGCTTCATCATAGCAAGCTTATTTTTCATTTGTCTATCTTTTTTATCGTTAAATGGATATCAATAGTTATAACATGTTATACTTTTTTAAAAGTTTCATACATTTATTTGAACTTAATTTTTAGCGATCTCGTACGTTACTAATGAACCAGTCGATATAAATAGACAGCTCTTATATAGGAGGTAATGAACATGAAACATATCAAAGTTCGAAAAATAGGAAATTCAATCGGGGGAATTTTCCCAAAAGAATGGGGCTTGCACGAAGGCGACGTGTTGAACGTGCGGCGAGAAGGAAATCTTTTTATTTTGGACGCGCAAGATTCTGCAAAAGAGCAGGATCGCCAGCTGATCGAAGAAAGCTTCGCTGATTTTGAAACAAAAAGAACCGTCTCTGAAACAGAAATGGAAGAGCTTTTTGGCAAATACGGTTGGAAAAAGTAGATGGAAAAATATGCCCTCATTTACTCCGAGTCTTTTAAAAACGGTCTTCAAGAGAACATTTCAGAATGGAAAAACGAGCTATTTCTTTCCGATGAAAAAATTCATCAATTCGTCTATGCTATCTATGCTTCATTGAACCAGTTAAAACAATTTCCCGAAATGTACGAAGATGTTGCTCGTTTATATGGTTTTGATACGCCAACTTATCGTATCCTGATTGGGAAAAGCTTTACGATCTTTTATCGCATCGATCAAAAAGAACGGACTGTCCTAATCGGAAATATCTTCAAGCAAAAACTGATGAAGCTCCTCTTCTAAATAAAAAAATGCCGCAGAAAAATCTGCGGCATTTTCTATTTAAAATGATTTAGCAACAAAGCGGGCTTACTTCACACCGTAGAAGGCAATGCCTTCTTTGTGCCAACCGACTTTACCAAGGTGGTTCCATTCAGAGGCTGTTGGTGTAAAGAAGTGAGAACCAGCACCTTTGGCATTTGGATTGAATGCCCGATAGATTGGTGTGCCTTTATCCGCATTTGAATAGAAGGCGAACCCTTCTTTATGCCAACCAGCGGCTGCTACTTTATTGTATTCCTTTGTATCCATTGTATAGAAATGTTCACCTGAGTTTGGATTATACAAACGATAAACAGGTGTTCCAGAAGTTGCAGCTTTCCATGCTTGTCCTTCATCATGCCAACCGGCTTTCACCGCTTTAGCAAATTCTGTTTTACTTGCTGTATACAGATGTTCACCTGAGTTTGGATTGTAGGCACGGTATAAAACGACGCCTTTATCCGCAACAGGTTTTGCAGCTTCATGTTTCAAGTTAATCGTGACGTTCTTTTGTCCCACGACTTGTGCAGCGTCAGCTTGACCATCTTTTGCCACGTAGACTTTCACTGTCGCTTTGTATGCATCTGCTTTGCCTGCTTGTAATTCCTTCAATAGAGCAGCATCACTTTTACCTGAAGCACTTCCAGCTAGATCCACTTCATAGAAGTATTGACCGTTTTGTAAGCCTTCAATTGGTAATAAAGCGGCATTTTTCTTGCTGCCATTGTCTGACCATGGTGCACCATCAGATGATTTCAATAGTAAACGAGTTAACATACCGTCGCCGCCAAAGGCTTCAAACGGAATCTTTTGGTTTACACCTGCTGTGAATGGGCCAGGTGATACGGCATTTTTCAAGTAACTAGCTGGAACGGTAATACTGTCTTTGATATTATCCGTTACATTTTTTTGAACGGTTGAAGCCAAATTGATTGAAACGGCTTTTTGTCCAACAACTTGTGATTTATCTGCTTGACCATCTTTAGCAGCATAGACTTTGACTGTCGCATTGTACTTCGTTGCGGTTGAAGCTTTCAAACCATCTAATAATGCGGCATCTTGTTTCCCTGCTGCGTTGCCGTCAAGATCCACTTCATAGAAGTATTGACCATTTTGCAACCCTTCAACTGGTAATAGTGCAGCGTTCTTCTTGCTGCCGTTATCTGACCATGGCGCACCATCAGACGATTTCAATAGTAAACGAGTCAACATACCGTCACCGCCAAAGGCTTCAAACGGAATTACTTGGTTCACGCCGGCTGTGAATGGGCCAGGTGATACTGCGTTGATCAAATAGTTTTGCGGAACGGTGATGCTGTCTTTGATATTATCCGTCACATTCTTTTGAACATTAGCTGCTAAGTTGATTTTAACGTTCTTTTCAGCAACTGTTTTAGAAGTGTCGGCTTTGCCATCTTTAGCGGCATACACTTTAACTGTCGCAGTGTAATCTGCGGCTTTTCCACTTTGCAGATCACTCAATAATGCGGCATCTTGTTTCCCTGCTGCGGTTCCGCTTAGGTCCACTTCATAGAAATATTGACCATTTTTTAAGCCTTCAACTGGTAATAATGCAGCGTTCTTCTTGCTGCCGTTATCTGACCATGGTGCACCATCAGAAGAATTCAACAGCAAACGTGTCAACATGCCGTCGCCACCGAAAGCTTCAAACGGAATGACTTGGTTCACGCCGGCTGTAAATGGGCCAGGTGATACAGCATTTTTCAAGTAATTTGCGGGTACTGTAATGCTGTCTTTGATATTGGCCGAAACAGCTTTTTGAATATCAGAAGCAAAGTTGATCGTCACATTCTTTTGTGCAACTGCTTGTGATGTATCGGCTTTGCCATCTTTAGCGGCATAGACTTTGACTGTCGCGGTGTATGATGTTGCTTGTCCGCTTTGCAAGTCGCTCAATAAGGCCGCATCTTGTTTCCCTGCTGCAGCTCCGCTAAGATCAACTTCATAGAAATATTGACCATTTTGCAAGCCATCTACAGGCAACAAGGCAGCATTCTTGTTGGCGCCATTATCTGACCAAGGAGCGCCATCCGAAGAATTCAATAGTAAACGGGTCAACATGCCGTCGCCGCCAAACGCTTCAAACGGAATGACTTGGTTCACACCTGCGGTAAATGGACCGGGTGATTTAGCGTTGTCCAAGTAGTTTTGCGGAACTGTGATCGTATCTTTGATATTGCTGGTTAAATTTTGTTGTGCACTAACTGGAGTAGCTGCATTAGCATTCGCAGCTGCTGGTTGTTGATTCATCGTGCTTGTAACTGCCGCAGCATTTGTTGTTGGAGTTTGAGCACTGACGTTAACTGCTTGCGCACCTAAAGCGAACAGACTGCTTACTCCTAATGCTACTATCGGCGCAGAGACCTTTCTCTTTTGCTTCTTATAATTTTTGATTGCTTGTTGTTTCTTTTTACTCATGCTGATCACTCCATTTTAATAGACTTTTTTATCCAACCGAATTTTTACTGACAGCGACACATTCGAATAGGTGGACTTTTATCGATAGACAAAATACCCGCAACTAAAATACGCTTCATCTTTGTATTCTTCATAACGATTCGCTCCTTTTTCTTACTTCCCTTTGCTGGCTAAAAGATACGACTTTTAGTTTTCATAAGCAATCCGTTTGCTTGCCCTTCAAATTCTTAAATCTTTCATTTATTAGAAAGCAAAAACGCCAATTAACAACCCTCGTTTTACTTAAGAAAATAAAATAATCAGCCTTTTAATCAAAAAAAAAGAAAAAAATGCCTAAAGGAGAACTGAGTCGTCTTTTTTGTATAAAACGTTTTCAGCAAAGTTAAGCACTATTTAGTATCCACTTAAGAGTTAGTTAAGAAATAAAAATGAAGAATAAGAGGGATATTCTTGGTGCGAGGAATTATTTTGATGTGTTGGGGGATCTGCTAAACGGATCATCAAGTGTTTTTTTACTATTATTGAGCTAATTCATACTATTTTCGTACGCATATCATTCTGCTAAACAGCCTGCACAATGAATTTCCCTAAAACATTTTATCTATCTCAAACAAAGCGAACTGCGAAAAGCAGGAAGAAAAACTGACAACTAGTTCCTATTTATGTATTCATTTTTCTAAAAACCAGAAAAATGAGTTTGATTTTCACTACGCATACGATTCCACTAATCGCGCTAAAGCGCGAAGTGGAACTCGCAGTCGATTCAAAGTAAAAAGGAAATAAATTTTTGAAAAAATTTATGCTTATCTTCATCGACATATCATTCTGCTAAACAGCCTGACAAATAAATACCTCTAAAACATTTTATCTATCTCAAATAAAGCGAACTGCGAAAAGCAGAACTGACAAAAAAACTGCAGCCTTGAATGAAGGCTGCAGTGTCAATTTCTTTTATTTATTTAGGTGTTCCAAGGCATTGTCGATCAAATGTTGCACCGTTGCTTTTGGCATTACTGATAGGATATCAGTGATTTGCGGTGCTGATTTGCTGTCTGTGAAGACGACGTTCAATGGCATATACAGCTTGCGTCCTTTTTGTCCTGTTTCTTTTTGAACGGCTGATAAAATCGCTGGGTAATCCACTGGTTCTGCCGCGTCTTTCAATTCAGCCGACATTGCAGTCAAAATTTGTTTGATGTCCGCGCTGTCGAATTCTGCCAAGTCTGCATAAGTGAATGCTACTTGATTCGCATTTTTTATAAACAAAACTTTTTCCATAAATGTCATCAATGTTTTAGCTTCAGTATGGTAGATAGTAACTACTTTTTTGATGAAGTCCAATTCATTTTCGATACCGATTGCTTTTAGTTGTTCTGCAACATCGGTTTCTGCAGCGTCAACTAACAACATGATCCGTTTTGTTAATTCATCCACTGAAGTCTTTTTGATATATTCAGCGTTGGTCCAGTCTAGTTTCTTTTGATCAAAATAAGCTGGTGAAGCTGACATCCGATTGATATCATACGCTTCAATCAATTCTTCACGAGTGAACAATTCTTTTTCTCCAACTGGTGACCAGCCTAAGAAGGCGATAAAGTTCATCAATGCTTCATTCAAATATCCATATTTACGGTATTGGCTGATGAATTGCAACGTATTTTTGTCCCGTTTACTCAACTTTTTGTGGGTATCCAAGCTGTAAATCAGCGTGATATGTCCAAATAGCGGTTGTGGGATACCTAGTGCTTCGTATACGGCGATTTGTTTAGGTGTATTCGCAATATGATCATCCCCGCGTAAAACGTGTGTCATCTTCATTAAATAGTCATCGATAACTACCGCAAAGTTATAAGTTGCCATCCCATTGCTTTTTTCAATAATGAAGTCTCCGCCGATATTGTCTGAATTGAATTCAACGCGGCCTTTGATCATATCATCCCAACCATAAATGTGATCTTCTGGTAAATGAAGACGAACAGTCGGTTTGCGTCCTTCAGCTTCGGCTTGTTTAATTTGTTCTTCGGTTGCACCATACCAGCGTCCATCATAATGAGGCGCTATTTTGGCTTCGATTTGTTGGTCATGTAATTCTTTTAATTCTTCTTCGGTTGCATAATCTAAATAAGCAAAGCCGTCGTCTAACAATTGTTGTACATATTTGTGATATAGATTCACACGATCCTTCTGGTGGTAAGGGGCAAATTCAACTTTCGGTTTATCCGGACCTTCATCCCAGTCGATACCTAACCAATGAAGATTCTCCATCTGACTTTCTTCGCCATGTGGAACATTTCGCTTCAAGTCAGTGTCTTCAATTCGCAAGACCCAAGTGCCGTTATAGTGTTTGGCAAACAAATAGTTGAATAACGCAGATTGCGCATTCCCTAAATGTAAAAAACCTGTTGGACTTGGGGCGTATCGAACTCGTACGTCGCCGGTAACTTCTACTTTATCTTTTTTCAATTTGATTCCCTCCAGTTTAAAAGCCCTAATAAATAAATTACTTTATCAGGGCTTTAATAACAGATGCTATTATAAATTAAGATGCGTGATGAATCAAATGATTACGATTTAAATCGTCAATTGCACGATGTAAATCATCAATAAAGTCATCACAGATAGCCATAGTCATAGCTGGACGAACAACGATCCGACTGATAATTACATCGTCAAGATCTTTAGGAAGTGGATAAGCAGGCACTTGCCAGCCGTATTCTTTCAACTTGTCTTCTAAATCATAAAGATTCCAAGTCAATTCAACGTTATCCGCAATTTTCCAACAGTTGATTGGCAATTTTGAACCATCATTTAAGATATCAAAAATACCTAGCGCTTTAATTTCAGTATTGATGCGTGTTGAAACTTCTCTTACATTGTTCATGATAGCTGTGAATCCTTCACGGCCAAAACGAATCAAGTTGTAATATTGAGCAACAATATGTGCACCACTATGTGAGAAGTTAATAGCGATAGAATCTACGCTGCTGCCAAGGTAAGGAACTGAGAAACGCATTTCTGCTGGTAAATAATCTTCCGTATTTTCGCGCCAAACAATCCAGCCAATCCCAGGATAAACCATCCCGTATTTATGTCCTGATACATTGATTGATGCTACATTTTTCAAACGGAAATCCCATGGTTTGAAACCGTCAACGAATGGTGCAAAGAAACCGCCAAAGGCTGCGTCAACATGGATTTTAATTGGTAATTTAGCTGTTTTGTTGTATTCAGAAACTAATTCGTCTAATTTTTGAATATCATCTACTTGGCCAGTGTAAGTAATCCCTTGGATACCCACAACCCCAATTGTATTTTCATCCACGTAGTCCATAACTATGTCAGTGTTTAATGACATATGGTTTTCATCCATTGGAATTTCCCGCATCTCGACATTCCAGTACGTACAGAATTTTTCCCATACAACTTGGAATGCTGACATGATAACTAAGTTAGGTTTATGTTCATGCAAGTTGTCGATATCGAATCCAGCTTTTTTAGCACGATGTTTCCAGCTGTGTAATAAAGCCAATCCGCCTAGCATACAACCTTCTGAAGAACCAACTGTTGAAGTTCCGATGAAGTCTTTATATAATTCTTTGCCTTCACCAATATTCCACATATGTGCAATCATACTAATTGAATAGTTTTCCATTGCTGCGGTTTTTGGATATTCTGATTTGTCAATCGCATTCGTTTCAAGTGATCCCATCATCAAGCGGTCTGCTTGTGGTTCCATTTGAGTGGTACAGAATGTTGCTAAGTTTTGATCTGCCTTAGCTTCATTCAAGCGAATATGATTGACGAGCGTCTCGGCTGTATCTGGGTTCATACCTTGTTCAGGTAATACTTGTTTAGGCATGCTGCGAGCAGCTTCTTTACTTCCTAAAAATGAACTTTCTAAATAATCTGTACTCATTATAAAAATCTCCTCATTTATATTATATAAAAATCATTTTTCATTGAAAAACGATTGTGGTTCTCGTTCTGTCAATTCTAGTGAACTGGATGATGCAAATCGCTGCCTGATTCATCATGAGGATGAACAGTCCATCTTTTATGGAACTGATACATGATCAATGGAATGAAGAAAACGATAATAAACGCGGTCAATAACAATGTCATATATGTGTGTTTTTGATGCATATCGTAAGCAGCTGGTGGGAAGAATGTTACGATAAACCCGAAAGCTGATAATACTAAACCTAGAACACCCATGATGACGCGCATTACTTTAGATTTTGCTGCACGGAACGTACGGTTCAAATCGTCGCGTTTGAAAACTAAAACTAAATAAGTAACGAACATCAGCATATACATTAAGGTATATAATGCAACGGTCAAGCTCATTGCTGTTTGGAATGAAAGGTTTGATTTATCTCCGCCAGCACCGAAAGTTAATAGTGCAGCCATGATTGAAACAATCACACCTTGTAAAACCATGACGTTTGTTTCAACACCATAAGCATTTGTTTTGGCAAAACGTTCTGGTAAGTAGCCTTCTTTAGCTGCTTCATACATCCCAGCATTTGGTCCAACGACCCAGCTGCTGATTTCACCAATAATACCGATAGCAAGTAACAAACCAATCAAACGTTCAATAAAGACAACGTTGATCCATGGGAATTGTTGAACTAAAGCGCCATAAGCATAAACAATACCAGTACTCAATTGAATTTTTGCATTTGGAATTGTTGCGCCGATTGAAATTGTTCCGATAATATCAGAAGCAATCGCACAAATTGCTAAAGCTAACATAACTTTAGGATAAACAGATGGTTTCTTTAAGTCTTTTACGTGAGTAGCTGATCCTTCAGCACCCGCAAAGGCTAAGATAAATGGTACGAATCCTACTAATACACTACCACTCCAATTTTTTGGTAAAATCGTATGTGGGGTGATGTGAATCAACATTGGATTGCCTTTAACCAAGTAGACAACTGTTAAGAACAATAGTAGAAAAACTGGAATAATAACACCGATCGTGAAACTCCATTGAGCGATTTTACCTGTGATTTTTGTTCCGCGTTGTTGTGCGAAAATCAAGCCCCACAAGATAACCATCATAATGATGAATTTGAACAATGGGTTCGTATTGATAACAGGAACATTAAACGTAATCGATAAACAACCGATGATGAAATACATCATGGTACACATACCAACTGTGATATGGATCCATTGATAAAATAGAGCGGACCAACCAAGACGTTCGCCTAACATATGGCGACCCCAAGTAAAGATACCGCCTTTGCTCCAACCATCGACTGAAGCCATTTCACCAGCGGAACGTGTTACCGGAATGAACCATAAGATACCTGCTAAAAATAGGAAGAACAAAGCTGTTGGACCTTGTTTAGCGAAGGCTGCAAATCCGTATACAGTCATAACCATTGAAGTGGTCATTGAGAATAGTTGAACACCAGTAAGCTGGTTACGTTCGTCCAAAGAAGCATTATTCTCTTCTTTATTCATTTGTGACACATCCTTTAATTTCTTTGCAATCGAAGTGCGCACTTCCGAACTACAGCCATCATATTAGACCTAAAAAAAACAAAGTCAAACGGTGGTTGAGCCTTATTTTGACCTTCTATTAGAAAGTTTGTTAAACGGATTTCTGCCATCATTATGGAAGAAACCCTTTAATAATCACCACTTGCTCTTTATTTTCGTCAAAAGATAAAAACGCTTTTTTAAGAAAAATGGGCGCAAGTCTAAATTGTGTGAAAAAAGCTCGCAAAATTTTGGAATATTTGCCTTAAATTTTGCTTCAAATGATAGTGCTTCACAAAAAGGTGCTAACAAAAGAGAATTCTCGCAGACATCTTTAAATCAACTTTCACATAGTGTTGAGTCCTTCTTTAATAATTGCGGGCTATACTGTTGAACTTGAGGGAGTGTTAAGTTATGAACATCGATCTACTACTAGATTTTGAAAGTCAGGCACTTTTTGCTATTTATACTTATTTAAAAGAAAATCCTGGTTTTCACGATATCAATGAAATATCAGAACAAATCGGCTTTGAAAAACGAACCACACTAAAATACTTGGATCGCCTAGCCGCGCTAGCTGATGAAGTTAAGGGAAAAATCGGAACTTCACCTCTCAACACATCAGACCGAAAATACCAAATTCTTCAAACGAATTACTCAGAAAATAAAGAGCTATCCCTAGTCATCTATCACATTTCGATCAAGATCGACTTGCTTGAAGGGTTATTGCTTAATAAAGAAAATACCATGGACTCATTGATGGATAAGTACAGCTTGAGCTATTCCACGTTAAAGAAAGATGTTTACGAAGTCCGGGATTATCTCAAAGAAGCCAACATTGATCTTCATCTAAAAAATGGCGAACTTGTCCTATCCGGACTAGAACCAACGATTCGAATGTTCTTTTTAAGTTTCTTTTGGCAGCTTTACGGCGGTTATGGACATCCTTTCAATATCGAAAATTCGACAGAGAAAAATTTCATTTTTGAGAAGCTCAGTTTTTTACTTTCGGATCAAATCGATCCCATCACAAAGATGCAATATGATTATTTAGTTGATATCACCTTGATTCGTTACTTGGCGGATCATAAGATCAAAAACAATGAGCTGCCTGTCGAGTCGATCCTTATTGGCAATAAATTCGTCCAGCATTTTCATTTTATTTCTGAAGAAAATGTTTCAGCGTATACAAATTTCAAAGATGAACTGTTCTTTATGCTGCTTTTCCTGCAATCAAAAATGGTCTTCTATCGTAATAACAGCTTCTTTCAGGAGCTGAAAAAATACCATAAAGAGATTGATTCAAATATTTACCAAGCCAATCAATTCTTTTTCCAAAATATCGGACGGCTCTTTAATCACTTTTTGCTTGATTCCGTTGAATTGGAAAAAGAACTCTATGTCATTCACACCCGACTGTTGTTCAAAAGCTTCTATAACTATGTTCCAATCGGCGAGCATTACAATCTCTACCCCGAAGACATGGCGATCGTTCAGGAAAATCTCCGGGAAAGCTTTGAACACATCAGTCCTAGAAACAGTTTGATATATTCGCAGCTGGACTATACGATCTTCCTTTACGCTGCGTTAAGTATTGCCAATGAATTTATGACAGAGTATGAATTATCTGTCTTTATCGATGATTCCAAGGGTGAGTTCAATTCTATCTGGCTCAAAAAATTCTTCACTAGAAGTACCGGCGGTTTAGTTAAATTGAACTTTGTTGATCCTCATCGCTTTTTGTTAGCCGATGGCTCAGTGGACTTGATCATCAGTACGAATAAATTCTTCCCGATCGAAAATAGTCAAAACATACCGATCCTCTTTTTAGAATGCAAGGACAAGTATGAAGACCTGAAAAATGTCCAAACGATGGTTCGTAAAATCATGAAAAACAAAAAGAATGCTTCACAAATGAACTAAAGTTGCGCTGACTTTTTTAACATAAAGCTGACTTTTCACCCATTTTGAGAAAAAATTTCGCGAAAAAAAAGACAGCCAACAAGTTGACACAAAGCAAAAATAAATAAATATGCTATACTAACTTCGGTTAGTTTCTCTTTCCAAAATCAAACTAACTGCCAAAGACGATCGACCGACATATTCGATCGTCTTTTTTTGCGAGTTCTGCTTCTTGCTTAAGCAAGATTAGCAGAATCGTATGCGAATCGACGATGAATATATTTTTTATGATTTTTGAAAAATGTTTCCTTGCTTTGGAGATAGCTGTGAGTTGCCAGTTCTGCTTTTCGCAGGATTAAATGTTTGAACTTCATTTATCGAGTATAAAAATATATGACTCGTGCTGTTTAGCAGAATGGTATGTCAACGACAATAAAAAAATTTGTTTCAAATTTTTCCATTGCATGAAGTTGACTCTGCTTCACGCTTCAGTGTGATTAGAAAAATGATAGGCATAATTCTTCGTTCGATCGTATACGAACCAAAAATAAAAAAATGCTCCTAGAAATTTTTCTAAGAGGAACTAAAATTCAAGTTTAATTTTTTCGAAAAAAATCTAATACTACTCTTCAAACTACCTCTATTTCCTGATAGGCGATCAGCCTTGCTCCTTTTCACCCATTCCGTTTCTCAATTTTTTCAATAATTCATCTGAAAAACCTAAAAATAGTTCGACCGGAATCAAAGCCAGACCAAATGATTCAGGTGATTCATCCCCTAACAATACAAAACTATCTCCTTTATTGATTTTGAAAATAGTACGCGCGTCTTTGGGGATCACGACTTGTCCCCGTTCCTGTATTTTTATGATCCCAAACATGTGCTTCCCATTTGGCGGAATCTTCGAGCCAGCCTTTTTCTCGTCGAAACGAATGAGGTCATTAACGGTTACATCGTAAAAATCAGCTAATGATACAATCGTGACTACATCTGGAAGGGCTTCTCCCGTCTCCCATTGCGCTGCCGTTTGACGGGTAACACTCAATTTATCAGCCACTTCTTCTAAGGTATAGTGATACTGTTTCCGTAAAAAAGATAAATTTTCGCTAATCATCAGTTCCTTCGGCTTTTTCATATTATTCCTACCTCCTTAGCAATAAGTCTAGCGGGAATACTCGCTTGAACAACCAAGTAAAACGGACAGCAACGGTTCTTTTCAGTTCCCTCAGATACGCAAAAACCCCTCTTAGAATAAATTCTAAGAGGGGTTTTCCCAGTACCAAAAATTTGATAGAAAGATTCTTCGTCCACTAAGCTTCTTTCCGACACCCTGAAATCCGACAGGTGACTTGCGTCGTTGTGCCTCTGGTATCGAAGGATCAATGTTTCAGATCCGCTCGACTCGTCGCATGAGACAAACTATAGCACATCCCATTAGTCTTTGACAATCATTTTTGATAGTTCTTATAGATTGATTCCGTAATTGCGACTGTTTTTAGGGTCAGCTCTTTCGTTACGATCGGACTTTCTGTACGTCTTTGCTTCAAGCAGTCATTCACGTGGTCTACTTCAAAAACAAATTCACTATTTTGAACCGCACGCAACGTTTCCGTTTGACCATCTTTATACTGAATCTCAGCCGTGTCCGTCTTCCAAAAATCTGGAACGATAATTTTTCCTTTGTCCCCGTAAATGATCATTCGTTTCGTCAAATCCAAATCAACGGTCAAGAAAATTGTGCCGATCACACCGTTTGGAAAATTCAAAGTAATCTGCGCCTGCGCATCTGATTGACCTTCAGGGAAAGTCAGTGTTCCTTTCGCTTCGTCAGGTGAAGCGTTCAATAAATGCTGCATATATTCTAGAGGATACGTTCCCGCACCGCGAAAAACACCGCCGCCCGCACTCAAATCACGGAACCAAGAAATGTGATCGATGTTTGGGTATGCCGTCACAGAGTCTAACCAGCGAACATCCCCGATCTTGCCCTCTTGGATGACTTGCTGGATTTGATTGGTGATAGGTAGAAAAAGTGCTTTTTGCGCTTCCATCAAAAACAATTGGCGCTCTTTGGCTATCGCAAATAGTTCTTCCGCCTGTTTAAGAGTCATGGTGAATGGCTTCTCCAGTAAGACATGTTTATTATTCAGCAACGCCAATTTTGCGGCATCATAATGTCCTTCGTTATAGACCGCTACATAAACAATATCGACCTCTTCGCTCTGACACAATTCTTCATAGCTTCCAAAAGCCGTTGGGATAGCTAATTCTTGCGCCATTTTTCGCGCCTTTTCAATTCCGCGTGAAGCAATCGCCGTAACGATCCCATCCTGACTTTCTTTCACTCCCGCAACAAACCGCGGAACTACTTGCGCTGTACTTAACACACCATAACGAATCATACTTTCTCCCCTTTTCGTAGTAAGGAACTGCCTTTTCAGAAAAAGCAGCTCCCCTTTTTTTATTCCTATGTATTTCCTAAAGCGGAAATGAATCAGAGTCTTAGAGCCCCGCAAATGTTTTGTTCAAAACGAACAAACAAAAATAGCCGTATGATCCCACAGACCAAATTTTAAAAATCAAAATGATTTTCATATATTCACAAAAAGAAAGATCCGTCATCCCCGCAACCAGACAAGTTAAATCATCTGGCAAGAATGGAAAAATGAAACAAACAATCAATAATTTTTTGATGTCCTGCGTATGATCTTGCAAGGCCGTTTCAAATTTTTGAAAATTTTTCTCGGATAGGACTAGTCGGGCAAACTTAGGACCAAAGCGTCGCACTAATAAGAATAATCCCGCTTCCCCAATCACCAATCCGATGTAACTATATAAAATGCCCGGAATGTTACCAAACATCAGCATCCCGACAATCGTCGCAAAACCACCCGGCAAGAAAGGAATGATTGGCTGGATCGCTTGCACAACGATGAATGCTGCAATAGCAAAATTACCAAAGTTCTTGATAAAATGCTGCAAATCAGCGACTGAACTGAACATCCCCGATCGCCGAATATAGATTAATATAAGAATAAACGCGGCTAAACCAACGACAGGTAAAACTTGAATGACTTTTTGCTGCCATGTCGCGCGGTGATTCGTTTTTGGTTCCATCCTTCCCCTCCTATCAAGTGGATGCTATTTTACTATTATAACGGATTGAGGCGAATAACTGCCGAAAAACAATTCCGGCAGTTATTTCATCGCTTACTTTAGTGCAAAGCTGACTATTGGTAAAACTCTCCGATTTGATCGACATATGGCAGGGATTCTTTCAATGGATAAACCACAAAATCATGCATCATGCCATCCACTACTTCTAATTGCATCGTAGTCCCTTGACTGCGTGTGATTCGATCTCGCAGCCGCAATACATCCGGATATAAGATTTCATCCGTACCCGCCACTACAAATAATTCGCCTAGTTGATCAAAATTGCCGTAGATCGGCGAGACCATTGGATCAGTCAGAGGCAATTCGCCCGCATAATTCTCCCCAGCTTCCGCCAATAGGTCTTTTTCTAATAATACATCTTTTTCCTGCAATTCTTGTGAACGCGGATCGCTCAAAGAAGCATCTAACCAAGGCGACGCCAAAGCAATCTTTTTAGGCCGCTTCGGCAAATCGATATTGCGCAAATGTTGAGCCAAGCTCATCGCCAATCCTCCGCCGGCTGAATCACCAAATAAGAAAAAGCAGTCATCCGGATACAAATGTGTCAATTGTCGAAACGCCTTTTCTGTCAGCGGAACGGTTTTTTCCGCCGTATTTTCGGGCGCTAAAGGATAATCAAAATAACTCACTTTTAAGTTATATCGCTTAACAAAACGCTCTTGAATCTCCTTATGAAACGGCGACGCTTCTAAAGCATAGCCGCCTCCATGTAAATAAAACACATGGCGTCTCGTTGGATGCCCCGGAAATAAAGTGATCAATTGATGACCATCAACCTCTGAGATCCGTTGCGGAATATCCGTTTGCGAAAGCTGTCGGCTGATCAACCGACGACGCTTCGGCGGATCGACCATCGTCGCCCCTACAAGTTTTTTCATATTGATCACTTTAAAAACATTTTTTACAAATTTTGCTGAATAGCGCATCGCGGTCTCCTTATTCTTACTATTTATATTCACTACAAATGAGTTCGATTCTCATGCCGTGTGTCATCCTGCTAAGCAGCTCTGGAAGGAAATCTATCCTTCTTTTCATTACAAGTTTTGACCGCTTAAGATAGCGGAAAGCAGATCGGAACCCCGTCAAAGAATTCCCATAAAATCGCGTAGAACTCGTCTTTTCGTGCTACAATAGACAAGGTAAACTATTGCCGTCTGCTTCTTAAGCATAACGGAATCTGAAGGAGGTGTCCACAATCACAAAACCAAATCGCGAATACCTTTACGATAACATTCGCGGCATCTTGATTTTACTCGTGGTCTTGGGACACGCATTAGAATATTTTCGTTTAGATAATAAGGTCGGTGAATTTTTATATGTCTTCATCTACCTATTCCATATGCCAGTCTTTATTTTTATCTCTGGTTATTTCTCGAAAAATTTAGCAAAAGGCCGATCCACAGCTGTGGAAACTTTCCTTGTGCCCTATCTGCTATTAAATATGATTTTATCGCTGATCATGTTGGCGATCGGTAAAATCAATGAATTCATGATCTTAAGTCCAGGCTGGACTCTATGGTATTTATATTGTATGTTCATCTGGCGCTTATTGCTACCAGACCTCGTAAAAGTTCGGCGAATCTTAATTTTAAGTTTTATTGTTGGTATTTTCTCCGGTTTTCTAACCGAATTTGGTACCTACATGGCAATGGCAAGGACCTTAGGCTTTCTGCCCTATTTCCTAGCAGGCTATTTCATGGATCGTTCCATGTTAGAAAAAATCCATCGTTTGCGCTGGCGCAAATTCATCAGCTTCGGAATTATTTTAGCTGGATTAGGAGTCGCCTATTTTTGGGTACAAACTGCTCTTCCGCCCGAAATTCTATGGCGTGATCGCTCGTTCCTGCTATTCAAATTACCGCTTTACCAAAATGTCTTAAACAACGTCCTTCTGTATCTAGTAGGATTTGCCTTTGTTTTCGTCTTTTTGAGCTTAGCAGCACCAAAGCCGCATTTCTTTACATCATGGGGACAAAAAACGTTGGCGATCTACCTACTGCATGTCTACTTGGTCTCGCCCTTGGTGGAGTTTACTCAATATGTAAAAGATCCGCTGCTCCATTTAATTTTATTAGTAGCCGGAACATTATTGATCCTGTATTTATTGTCTCGACCAAAAGTGACGACGACGCTGCAAAAGACGATTGCGCGCATACTGCATTTTATTATGCCAAATAAAAACGGCGACTCCTCGTGAGCCGCCGTTTTCTTTTATTCAAAACTGCTTTCTGTCAAACAAGCTGTATAAATTTCTTTAACAGCCGCTTCATCCAACGGAACAAACGCATCCGTTTTTATCGTGCTGTGATCCACGGCTTGTTTCGCCATTTGTTCAAATTTTTCTTCATTGATGCCAACTTCAGGCAAGGTCATTGGAATTCCGCAGGCCTTGAAGTAGTCATACAATTTTTGAATTCCGATCCGCGCTGCCAGCATCGGAACTTTTTCCTCTACGTTCCAAACATTCCAAGCGAAGTTAGCAAACTTATCAACGGTATCATCGTTCAAGGAATATTCCATCCAACGCGGTGTCAAAATCGCTAAACCGACACCATGCGTAATATCATAAAAGGCACTTAACTCATGTTCCATCGGATGACAAGACCATGCGCCCGGTTTACCGTTACCAGTCAATCCGTTTAACGCTAAAGTACTTGCCCACATCAAGTTGGCACGAGCATCGTAATCATCTGGGTATTTCAACGCAATCGGGCAATTTTTGATGACAGAACGCATCAAACCTTCCGAAACAGAATCTTGTACGTCCGTTCCTTCTGTCCGTTTGAAGTAATTTTCAATCAAATGACTCATGATGTCCGCAGAACCTGCCGCTGTTTGATATTTGTTCACACTAAACGTATTTTGCGGATCTAAGAAAGAAACTTTCGGTAACATCACTTTGCTGCCGGTTCCCAATTTTTGATGCGTAGAAAGATTAGAGATCACGGCCCCGCTGTTCATTTCACTGCCGGTTGCTGCCAAGGTCAAGATCGTCACTAGTGGTAACGCGCCGCCTTGATATTTCCGACGTTGTAAAACTAGATCCCAAGCATCGCCATCAAATTTCGTCGCAGCTGCTACGACCTTCGCACAGTCAATCGTTGAACCGCCACCGACAGCTAGAATCACATCGATATTTTCTTTGCGGCAAATTTCCGCACCGCGACGAACCGTTTCAATTCGCGGATTTGGTTCTACGCCGGCCAACTCAAAAACGTCGTTGCCATTTGCTTTCAGCTGTTCCATCACTTTATCGTATAAACCGATTTTCTTGATACTTCCGCCGCCGTAAACGATCAATACCTTTTTGCCAAATTGGTTCAACACCTCTGGCAATTCGGCTAAACGATCTTTACCAAAACGAATATCCGTTGTTACGTGAAAATCAAAATTTTCCATCAATTATTTCCTCCCTGTTTGCCTGTATCCATTTATTCTAAGCCAAAGCCTTCCAGAATGAAACTAACTTTCCTCAAAACATCCGTTTTCCTCTCTATTTTAATAGACTAGAAAATGAATTAGCCGCCTAAGTTATCCGCAAAGAAGTCTGTAATTTGATCCATCGTAGCAATTTGAACAAAGTGCCGTTCAGCCGCACTCACAAAAGTGATATTGTTTTGCGGATTCGCCTCAATAAACTCAGCCGTATGCTGATAAGGGACTTTTTCATCCTCCGTTCCATGCCAAAAGAATAACGGACGGCCCGCCACTTTTTCCGGTGCTAATGATAAATCATACGCTTCTAACCAAGAAGTTAGCTGGTGATAATCCTTTGGTAAATAAAAACCTAATTCACCAGCATGCAGACTGATCCGTTCACGATACTTGATTGGTGCAGGCGATCCCATCACGCAGGCGGCCACATTGATTTCAGGGTGCTGCGTCAATAGCATGCAGGTCGTAATCCCACCCATTGAGATACCGCCGACACCGACTTTTCCCATCACCAAACCAAGGTTCTCGAAATAGTCGACTAGATAGCCAAACTCATATAAATTCGTTTGGATACTATCCCAAAACGTCAGCGAAGGTATCTCTGACGTTTTCGTCTTGCGTTCGCCATGATTGGCCGCATCCGGCAGCAACACTCGAAAATTTTTCGACGCCAGTTTTCGACCTTGCGTCAACACTAATTCCTTGGCCGTTTGCCAGCCATGATAATAAATGATCAACGGCAGCGGTTCATACACTTTATCCTCTGCGACGACCTCCAGCAATGGAATATTGCCCATCGTACGCTTGCGTACAACAACTTTCATTTTTGACCTCCCGTAGTTAACTATTTATCCCTATTATACCGAACAATCCCTGAATACATCTGACTCGCACCTTACTGACGCATTTTTTACTTTAAATTCCATGCAAAAAACCGCCCCTCATAATTGAAGGACGGTTTCCAAAAAGATCTATTTTGCAATAATTGTTTCTAAGCCGACATACATCATGTCTTTGAATGTGTTTTGACGTTCTTCTGAAGTCGTTTCTTCTCCAGTGATCATGTGGTCGCTGACCGTCATAATACCTAATGTTTGAACATTGAATTTTGCGCCTAAATAATACAAAATCGCCGCTTCCATCTCAACGCCCATCACACCATATTCAGCTAATTTGAAGGTTGGTGCTAGATCATCTTTATAGAAAGTGTCTTCTGACAGCACATTTCCCACATGAGTCGTGAAGCCTTTTTCTTTCGCAACTGCATAAGCTTTCATCATCAAATCAAAATCAGCGATCGGTGCAAAATGGAAATCAGGGAAATGTTTTTTCACCATCGATGAGCTAGTCACTGCACCTTGAGCGATGATCAGGTCACGTACATGAACATCCTTCGACAACGCTCCGCACGTTCCCACACGAACCAATTTTTTTACGCCGTAGGATTGGATCAATTCTTGGGCATAGATCCCAGCAGATGGCATCCCCATCCCAGTTCCTTGTACGGAAACACGCTCGCCTTTATAAGTTCCAGTGTATCCCAACATTCCTCGTACATTGTTGTAGCATTTCGCATCTTCTAAAAAGTTCTCCGCGATAAATTTTGCCCGTAATGGATCTCCCGGTAACAAAATCTTATCTGCGATCTCCCCTTGTTTCGCTTCAATATGAACGCTCATTGTATTCCTCCTTATTCCTATTAAAATACTTACTAGATGATTATAACACCGCTAATGTTTCCTTGATCAGTTTCTTGAAGTCTTCTTTGACACGTTCAGTCGTTTCCACCACTTCAGCGTGATTCAAGTTGGCTTGCATACCAGCCGCTAAGTTGGTAATACAAGATATCCCTAAAACTTTTAGCCCACTGTGCGCCGCCACGATAACTTCCGGTACCGTCGACATACCAACAGCATCCGCACCGATCGTCCGTACCATCCGAATTTCCGCAGGTGTCTCATAAGTCGGACCAGTCATGCCAAGATACACGCCTTCTTGTAAGCCAATCGCTAATTTATTCGCAACTTCTCGTGCTTTCTCTTGATATTCTTTCGTATAAGCCGCACTCATATCTGGGAAGCGCGGACCCATATTTTCATCATTTGGTCCAATCAATGGATTGGTTCCCATGAAATTGATATGGTCCGTGATCAACATCAAGTTTCCTGGTTGGAAGCCTTCGTTTACGCCGCCAGCCGCATTCGTTACAACAACTGAATGAATACCCAAGGCAGCCATTACACGAACAGGATAGGTTACAGTTTCCATTGTATTCCCTTCATAATAATGGAAGCGTCCTTGCATCGCTAATACTTTTTTTCCAGCTAGGCTTCCATAAACTAATTGTCCAGCATGCCCAACCACTGTTGATACGGGGAAATGAGGAATCTCATTGTACGGGATCACTACAGGGTTTTCGATTTCTTCAGCTAGTTCGCCAAGGCCTGATCCTAAAATCAATCCAAAAGCGACATCCGCCACCCCTTTGTCTTGGATGTAACTAGCTGTTTGCTGAATTTTGTCTTGTAAGTCTGTCATAAAATCCTCCTATTTTGTATTTTTGAGTATTTACTTTTTTCTTACTTCAAAAGCTTTAAGAAACTTTCGCCATTTTCCGTTGCTGGGACATCAAAGTTTTCCGCAATCGTTGCAGAAATATCTGAATAGTAGCCTTGCGGTAATTTACCTTGTTCAGTCATTTTTTTGCTGTAAACCAAGAAAGGTACATACTCACGAGTATGATCTGTTCCGGTAAAGGTTGGATCGTTTCCGTGGTCGGCAGTGATCATCAATAGATCATCGTCTTGCATCGCGGCCAAAATCTCAGGAATTCGTAAATCAAACTCTTCGATCGCATGCGCATAGCCGACAACATCACGACGATGTCCAAACAATGCATCGAAATCAACTAAGTTCGTGAAGCTCAAACCAGTGAAATCATTCTTCATCACATCTAATAATTTATCAACGCCATCCATGTTGCTCTTCGTGCGAACAGCATCTGTAATTCCTTGTCCGTTGAAAATGTCGTTGATCTTGCCAACTGCAATTACATCTTTCCCATTGTCTTTCAATGAATCCAAGACTGTTTTGCCAAATGGATCAAGGGCATAGTCGTGGCGATTACTTGTACGAGTAAAGTTGCCTGGTTCCCCAAGATAAGGACGAGCAATGATTCGGCCGATCATGTAAGGATCATCTTTGGTAATATCACGAACATACTGACAAATCTTATAAAGTTCTTCTAACGGAATGATCTCTTCATGTGCTGCGATCTGCAATACAGGGTCAGCAGAAGTGTAGATGATCAAATCGCCGGTCTTCATTTGTTCTTCGCCGAAATCTTTGATGACTTCCGTCCCGCTATATGGTTTATTAGCACCCAAGATAATACCGCGGCCAGAAAATTCTGAGATTTGGTCTAGCAAATCTTGCGGAAATCCTTCTGGGAAAACACGGAAAGGTGTTTGGATATTCAATCCAGCAATTTCCCAATGACCAGTCATCGTATCCTTACCAACAGAAACTTCTTCTAATTTTGTGGCATAGCCATCATGATCCGCTACGTCCTTAACACCTTTTAACGGACGAATTGATCCAAGACCAAGTTGTTCCAAATGCGGAATATTCAATCCAGCTTTTTCAGCAATGTGTCCTAACGTATCTGAACCAACATCTCCAAATTTATCAGCATCTGGTGCTTCTCCGATACCAACTGAATCCATTACGACTAAGTGAATGCGCTTAAACATTTCTATTCCCTCTTTCTATTTATTTATATCAAAATAAGTAAGACGAATCCCACTTACATATTTAACAAACTGACTGTCTTGCAAAAATCATCAACTCAGCTCCAGTATATTGGGTTCTTAGTGTTCCGTAAACTGAAAGCCATTATGCCAAATTTAACTCGACGGTAGAGCTCAATGCTAACTCCGTTTAATCAAAATCATTTTTTGTATGCATACGATTACGTTACTCATAATATGTTTGAACAATTGATTCGCAGCTAATTCGTATTAATGGGCTAACTTTTTCAAAAAACGAAAAAGTTAGTCTAATCCTCATTACGCATACCATCCAACTAAACCTCGCGTATTTCTATAAGGTTTAAAGATTTTATTTTTTGCCAGTCTGACTTTGAGCATTGCGAAAAGTTGGACTGGCAGCTAACTCAATATATTAGGAGCTTTTTTCAAAGACCGAAAAAAGCTTTATCTTCGTACGCATACCATTTTTCTAATTATGCTAAAGCATAAAGAAAAACTGGCAAAAAAGGGCGTGACTAAGAACATTGTCCCATAGCCCCACCCTTTAAAAACAAAAGAATTATTTTGATTTGATGTAGTTGACACCATCGGCTTTTGGCGCTGCTGATTTTCCTAAGAAGAGAACCAGTACGACGATAGTCAATACGTATGGTGCTGATTGTAGATACACATCTGGAATTTGTGAGATGATCGGCAGATTTGAACCTGCGATACTCAAGTTTTGGGCGAAGCCGAAGAAGATCGCGGCTCCCATCGCACCTAGCGGATTCCATTTACCGAAGATCATGGCCGCTAATGAGATAAACCCTTGTCCAGCAATAGTTGTTGCTGCAAAACGTCCAGCGATTGATTGCGCGAATACCGCACCACCCATTCCGCCTAAGAAGCCGGAAAGTAAAACACCTGAGTAACGCAACGCGTAAACATTGATCCCTAACGTATCTGCCGCTTGTGGATTTTCACCCACAGAACGCAAGCGTAAACCAAAACGTGTTTTGAAAAGAACAAACCAAGAAATCACAGCGACTAAAATCGCGAAGTACGCTGGTAAACTAGTGTTTTTGAAGAACAGCTCGCCTAATACTGGAATCTTGCTTAGTCCTGGAAAATCAAAATACCCAAATTGTTGTTGGATCGTATCTGTTTGACCTTTTCCGTAAATAACTTTGATCAAAAAGATCGCCAACGGAGGAGCCAACAAGTTCATTACAGTACCACTAATAATATGGTCTGCACGGAAATTGACCGTCGCTACTGCATGCAATAGTGAAAAAGCCATCCCTGCTAAACCGCCGACTAAAACACCTAGCCATGGAGTCATTGCTCCAAACTGATGAGCAAAAGCCAAATTGAAAACAACCGAACTGAAGGCACCGGCGACCATGATTCCTTCTAAACCAACGTTAACAATCCCGCTGCGTTCAGAAAAGACCCCGCCAAGAGCGGTTAATATCAATGGTGCTGAATACACGAGTGTCTGAGCAATAATTGAAGCTAATAAATCCATATTCATTAGACTTTGCCCCCTTTTTCAGATTCATCGTTCGGAGCACTTTCCACTTCTTGAACCTTCGCGATCTCTTTTTTGCCGCCCATAACTTTCGCAAGTCCGACCCGTACGATATAGTTGATCGCTACGAAGAAGATAATCAATGGAATAACACTATTGGCTAACTCACTAGGAATTCCTGAGAACTGCATTCCTTGTCCGCCAAGTTTTAAAATACTGAACAACAGTGCTGACAATAAGATTCCGACCGAGCTGCCGTTTCCTAGCAGCGAAACCGCCATCCCGTCAAACCCGATGCTGACTGAGGAACCTTGAACGAAGTAGTTCATAAATGTTCCAAGTCCGTAAACCACACCGCCAAGTCCAGCCAACGTACCTGAAATGATCATTGAGATGACGATCGTACGCTTACTGCTCATCCCTGCATATTCTGATGCAAAAGGATTCAAACCAACGGAACGGATTTCAAATCCGAGAGTTGTCCGCTTCATCAAGAACCAAACAATCACTAAGAACACAATCGCTAAAATAATCCCCATATTGACCCGTGAACCACCGAATAAATTGGTCAGCCAAGGTTCTCTCAAGGAAGCATTCAAGCCGACACCTTTTGTCACCCCTTTGTTTGAGATGATGTCCGGCGACATTACATGGTTCACGATATGATTGGCTACATACAAGATCACGTAGTTCATCATGATTGTTACGATAACTTCACTTGTTCCAAAGAAGGCCCGCAATAAACCTGGAATTGCAGCAGCTGCTGCTCCAGCCAAAGCTCCGGCAATAATTGCTAATGGTAAAACAACGAATTTTGGTGAATCCGGCATGCTTAAAGCAACCCAGATACTTGCTACCCAACCGCAGAGTGCTTGTCCCGAAAGCCCGACGTTAAAGAAGCCCGCCGAGTTGGCAACAGAGAACCCTAGTGCGGTGAAGATCAATGGCCCTGCACCAACCAAAATTTCTCCGATAGACATTTTGCTTTGGAAAGCCGAGCTGAACATCGCGTTATATCCTTCGATCGGATTAAAACCAAACACGAGCATCAAAACGGCACCAAGAATAAATCCTAAAACAACCGAAATAACCGGTACTAAAATATTTCTAATTTTCTCTGAGCGATCATTCATTTGTCTCACCAGCCTTTGCTAATTCTGCCCGTGCCTCTTCTAAACTATAGCCGGCCATTAATAGCCCAAGCTCATTTTCAGAAGTTTCTTTCGGATCCACGATCCCAACGATCTCGCCCGCGTGAATAACCGCGATACGATCAGAGACATTCAAAATTTCATCTAACTCAAAACTTACTAACAGCACACCTTTTTGTTTGTCACGCTGTTCGACTAAACGCTTATGAATATATTCAATCGCTCCTACATCGAGTCCGCGTGTCGGTTGTGAAACAATTAATAGATCTGGATCACGATCAACTTCTCGTGCGATAATCGCTTTTTGCTGGTTACCACCGGAAAGTGAAGCGGCCGGCGCTTTTTCACTAGTCGTCCGCACATCGTATTCTTCGATCAAACGTTTCGCATAGCGATCAATCTCACCATAATTCAAGATTCCGTTCTTGCTGAACGGCGCATGATAATAAGACTGTAAAGCAATATTTTCTGATAAAGGCAATGGTAGAATCAATCCATATTTATGGCGATCCTCCGGTACATGTCCGACACCAGATTCTGTGATTTGACGCGGCGCATGGCCCGTCACATCCTTGCCGTTAATCGTTACTGTTCCGCTTTCGACCTTGCGTAATCCCGTCAAGGCTTGGATCAATTCCGACTGACCGTTTCCGTCAATGCCGGCGATTCCGACTACTTCACCACGATGAACATCCAGTGTTAAACTCTTAACAGCTTCTAAGCCGCGGCTTTCTTTTACAACTAAATCTTTGATTGATAGAACGACTTCACCTGGCGTTGCTGGTATTTTATCTGTTTTAAATGAAACAGAACGTCCAACCATCATATCGGCTAATTGTTGAGAGCTGACATCTTTCACATCAACTGTCCCAATATATTGTCCGCGTCGAATAACGGAACAACGATCCGCAACTTTTTTGATCTCGTCTAATTTATGAGTGATCAGGATAATTGATTTACCCTCGTTGATCAACCCTTCCATGATCATGATCAATTCGTCGATTTCCTGCGGGGTTAATACGGCAGTCGGTTCATCAAAAATCAGTACATTCGCACCACGGTACAACGTTTTTAGAATTTCAACCCGTTGCTGCATTCCTACTGAGATATCCCGAATATAGGCATCCGGATCAACTTTTAGTCCGTACTCTTGTGATAAACGCTCGATTTCGGCTTTCGCTTTCTTTTGATCCAGCATGCCGCTTTTCTTTGGTTCGCTACCTAAAATAATGTTTTCTGTAACGGTAAAGGCATCAACTAACATGAAATGCTGATGGACCATTCCGATTCCTAATTGATTGGCTCTAGTTGGACTTGAGATATCAACCTTTTGACCGTCCATCAAAATCTCACCAGACGTTGGCTGCAATAAACCTGACAAAACATTCATCAGTGTCGATTTACCGGCACCATTTTCTCCCAAAAGGGCATGAATCTCACCTTTTCGAACTTGTAAATTGATGTTGTCATTCGCTTTAAACGTACCAAATTGCTTGGTGATATTGCGCATCTCAATGACATTTTGTTCTTCTGCCACTTTCTTTTCACATCCTATCGCTTTATAAACCTGACAAAACACTGCAACGCTAAGGGCGTTCTTCCCTTAGGCAAATCGAGCACCGGCTGCGACTTGTCTAAAAAAAGAAAGCTCCTTTTTTTAAAAGAGGACCATAGCCTCTCATTTTAGAGGCTATGGTCACCTGAATTATTTTTTCTCAGGAGTTTCTGGAACTTTGATGTCGCCGTCAGAAACTTGTGTTTTCGCTTCTTTAACAGCTGCTTTTGCATCGTCAGAAAGGAAACCGTCAGTTAGAGAAACACCGCCGTCTTTCAAACCGTAAGATAAGTGTTCGCCACCAGGGAATTTATCTTCTAATGCACGAGTAGAGATATCTTGAACCGCTGCGCCTACACCTTTAAGTGTTGAAGTTAAACAGAAGTTGCTGTCTTTACCGTCTTTAGATTTGTATTTACCTTCTTTTTGTTGGTCGCTATCTACACCGATAACCCAAACTTTGTCTGCTTCATCCGCTTTTTCGTTACGAGCTTTAGCTTCTGAGAAGACCCCTTGACCAGTACCGCCTGAAGCATGATAGATAATGTCGATTCCACCATTGTACATGTTGGCAGCTAGCGCTTTACCTTTGGCTGGATCACCAAATGAAGCCGCATATTGTACATCTACAGAAATGTCTTTGTCTAATTTTTTAGCAGTATCTGCTACGCCTTTTTCAAAACCAGCTTGGAAACGGTCGATTACGGCACCTTCTTCACCACCAACGAAACCTAATTTGTTAGATTTAGTTGTTTCAGCTGCTGCTACACCTGCTAGGTAAGCTGCTTCTTGGTCTTTAAATGTTGCTGAAGCGACATTCTTTTTACCGTCAATAACTGAATCGATGATTACGAAGTTTGTGTCTGCATTTTGATCAGCTGCTGCTGAGATTGGGTCAGCTAATAAGTAACCAATCCCGAAGACTGTCTTAAATCCGTTAGTAACAGCTTGTGAGATATTTTGTTCATATTCAGAAGCATCGTTTGATTGGATATAGTTGTATCCGCCATTGCCTTTTTTGATGTCGTGTTTTTTACCCCAAGCTTGAAGACCTTCCCAAGCTGATTGGTTAAATGAACGGTCATCCACGCCACCAATGTCTGTTACGATTGCAACGCTGTGTTTTGAATCTTCTTTAGCCTCGCCACCTGAAGAATCAGTTGAACCGCCGCCTCCGCCGCAAGCTCCTAATGCTAG
The DNA here is from genome assembly GCF_027659535.1 of Enterococcus malodoratus. Classification (NCBI taxonomy): domain Bacteria; kingdom Bacillati; phylum Bacillota; class Bacilli; order Lactobacillales; family Enterococcaceae; genus Enterococcus; species Enterococcus malodoratus. The sequence continues at coordinate 124,196 of NZ_JAQDPG010000006.1, forward strand.
CAATGCTGCCATTGCCACGGTACCTAGGCCAAATAATTTTGCTTTTTTCATTTCTGTAAAGCCCCCTAAATATGTTTTTTTCAACAGTCCTGCGACTGAATGAACATGGTTTATAAATCTTTATCAGTGAATGTATATGGCAGTAATCCTTCAACGGTCATCTCTTTGACTACACCGTTGTCACCGACTAAGGTTACTGGCATCGCTGGGTCGCAAAATTCTGCCATGACTTGGCGGCAGGCGCCGCATGGAGAAATTGGTTCGGGTGTATGACCGGCGATTACTAAATGTTTAAAGTCTCTTTCGCCTTCTGAAACAGCTTTGAAAAAGGCTGTGCGTTCCGCACAATTCGTCAAGCCGTAAGAAGCATTTTCAATATTGATGCCTTGATAAGTTTTTCCTTCTTTTGTCACGAGACACGCGCCTACGGGAAAGTTTGAATATGGGACATACGCTTTGTCGAGCGCTTCGACTGCGATATCGATCCATTCTTGTTTATTCAATTAAAGCGCCTCCTGCTTCATGCAAACTTGTCATTTTTTTGACAGATCAGTTTAATAGCCTGTTCCGGAAAGTCCGTTCATAATAGCAACACCTGAGCTGGCACCTAAACGAGTGGCTCCTGCTTCGATCATTGCTTCTGCTTCTTTCGCGTTGTGGATACCGCCGGAAGCTTTAACGCCCATTTCTGGTCCGACTGTTTGACGCATCAAGCGTACGTCATCAACAGTAGCTCCGCCAGTAGAAAAACCAGTTGAAGTTTTAACAAAATCTGCACCGGCTGCTTTCGCAAGTTCACAGGCTTTGATTTTTTCTTCATTCGTTAATAACGATGTTTCGATGATAACTTTAACTAACGCTTTGTCTTTCGCAGCTGCTACGACTGCTTCGATGTCTTTTTGAACCTTTTCGTTATTACCATCTTTTAGTTCACCGATATTGATGACCATATCGACTTCATCCGCACCATTTTGAATCGCGTTCGCTGCTTCAAAAGCTTTCGTTTCAGTTGTATTTGCCCCAAGCGGGAAACCGATAACGGTACACACTGCCACAGGCTCGCCTTGTAATTCTTTTGCTGCCAACGCCACCCAAGTAGGATTTAGGCAAACCGAGTAGAAACGATATTTTTTCGCTTCCTCAATAATTTTCATCACGTCTGCTAATTTCGCATCTGCTTTTAAAATTGTGTGGTCAATCATTCGATTGATTTCCATTCTTTATTCCCCATTTCTTCTATTATAATATATTCTTTCTTGTTATAAAAAAGTTTTAATTACTTATTCTGTAATAACATCGTGGATCAAAATAGGCTCTTCTGGTCTGTCACCAATCGAAATATTTTGATAAAGTAAGTCCTTTACCTCATCAATTTCGTTAGAATTCGCATAAATCGTTAGTAATGACTCGCCTTCCGTTACTTCATCCCCGATTTTCTTGTGGAGCTTGATGCCGACCGCATGATCGATATCATCATCCTTCGTTTTACGACCCGCGCCCAGCAGCATTGCCGCAATGCCGATTTCATTAGCAACTAGTTTTGTTACATGCCCAGAGGCTTTCGCTGGCAGCTCGATTTCATATTTAGCAGTCAAGATTTTATCCGTTTGATCGATCACAGCAGGATCACCGCCTTGGTCTTTGACCATCTCACGGAATTTTTCTAATGCTTTCCCTGAATGCAGAGCTTCTTCCAGCATTGCTCTAGCATCGTCTAATGTGTCAGCTTTTCCAGCTAATACCACCATTTGACTGCCCAGCACATAGCACATTTCAGTTAAATCCGCTGGTCCATTGCCTTTTAACGTATCAATCGCCTCAACGATTTCTAAGCTGTTCCCGATCGCTTCGCCTAAAGGCTCAGACATATCCGAAATGACGGCCATCGTTTGACGGCCTGCAAGTTTTCCGATGCGTACCATTGTTTTGGCTAAACGTTTTGCGTCCTCAATGTCCTTCATAAAGGCACCATCGCCAGTTGTAACATCAAGTACGATCGCATCTGCGCCAGCCGCAATTTTTTTACTCATGATCGAACTAGCAATCAATGGAATCGAATCCACCGTCGCTGTCACATCTCGTAACGCGTAAAGTTTCTTATCTGCTGGAGCCAGATTTCCTGATTGTCCAATCACAGCGACTTTACTCTTGTTCACGATATCGATGAATTCTTGATCAGATAATTCAATTTTAAAGCCGGGGATCGATTCAAATTTATCTAAGGTACCGCCAGTAAATCCAAGTCCACGTCCAGACATTTTTGCTACAGGTACGCCCACACTCGCAACGAGGGGCGCTAAAACCAAAGTCGTCGTATCGCCGACACCGCCAGTTGAATGTTTGTCCACCTTGATTCCATCAATGGAAGATAAATCAATGATGTCTCCTGAATTTGCCATTGCCAAAGTTAAGTGAGAAATCTCTTCATCTGTCATGTCCTGATAAAAAATTGCCATCAACAATGCACTCATTTGATAATCCGGAATACTGTTGGCTGTGTAGCCTTCAATAATAAAATCAATTTCTTCTTTTGATAGGGTTTTTCCATCTCTTTTTTTCTCTATCAAATCTACCATTCTCATAGGTTTTCCTCCAAGCTTCAAAAGATATTATACAATAAAAATGCGAAAGGTAAACCACTTTAGTAAAACAGTTTACTAATCGGAGAAGCGCTTTCTGTTATCGCTGCCATTGTTACTATAACGGGAAGATATCCCGTTGTCAACCCTGACCTGTTTTTTTCACACTCTCACGAATAATTAATTTAGTTTGGAAGATTTTATTCGGAATTCGCTGAGAAGGGAAATTGATCGCATCAACTAAGAATTTTGCAGCAGAAAAACCAATTTCAGTACTTGGCTGAAAGACTGTCGTCAACGGCGGAACCATGTATTTACTGACCTCTAACCCATCAAATCCAACGACCGAAATATCCTCAGGAATTTTTAAACCGGCTTCATAGATTGCTTGATAGCAGCCAATGGCCATCTCGTCATTCCCGCAGAAAATCGCGGTAATTTTTTCATTCTTCAATACTTCCTTCGCGGCGTGGTAGCCGCCGGCAATCGTTAGATCACCAGAACAAATATAACTTTCTTCAAAGGGCAATTGATATTCAAAAATGACTTGCCGATAGGCCTTAACCCGTTCCGTTAATTGGTAATAGCCTTGGCTCTCTTTCAGCATGCCGATATGCCGATGGCCCTTATCTACCAGCATCCGCAGAACCTCTTGTGCCCCTGCATATTCTTCAACCAGCAGTTGTCCCCAGTCACGATCATTCAAGCCGCGGTCAATCAACACGATCGGGTGTTTTCGGTAGAACTCGCTGCCCAGCTTGTGTTCTTCATCTAAATGGTTTGGTGTCGCTAATAGGATTCCGTCAACTGAACGGTGTGACAATTCATTTAAATAACGTTTTTCTTGCTCGATATCATGACGTGAGTTGCACAAAATAATCATATAGCCCAATGGGTTTAAATAACTCTCTACCCCTTCAATTACTTTTGAGAAGAAAAAGTCTGTCACATCCGGCACGATCATCCCGATCGTTTTCGAATGCCGATTGATCAAATTTGCCGCGAAAAAATCCGGTTTATACTGATATTCTTCAACGATCGCTAAGACCTTTTTACGTGTCTGTTCGCTGAAGCGACTGCCCTTATTGTTTAAAATCTGCGATACAGTCGTTACTGAAACACCTGCCATTTCAGCGATTTCTTTGATGGTGATCTTCATCATGGACCCTCTCTCTGCATTTTTTTTAAGTGTAGCAAAGGAAAAATTAGAAAGAAAGCCTTTTTCATCAAAAGGCAAGACTTCTTGCTTGCTCTGTATAAAAAAGAGCGTAGATTATGAGTATACGAACCACAAGGCAGGTGAGAAAAATGCTTGACGTTTTAGGAGCGATCAAAAATCTAACATGGACGACCGAACATCACTTTTTGCATATCAAAAATCAACACGAATTTATACGTATCTGGGCGATTCAATTCGAATTAGCCTACACTGACTTCCGCGTGATTCAAATGGCGTTGCAATTGGATTCTCAAACGGAGCTGCTTCAACGTTTTACGAAAGCTTATGATGCAGTTTATCAATATGAATACGCCTTCGTAAAAGGTGGATTAGATGAATTCAATCAACAATTCGGAGATCAACTAGACAGCTACGACGAAGCTCATCAGACACTATTAACTGTTTTAGACGAGCTGATGAAGCAACAACCCAAATCTACCAAAGAAAATGAATTGATTTAAAGGATTTTTGAAAGAGGAGCGAAAAAGCATGATCAAAGATTATGTGTATGATGAAAAAAATCAATTAGCATTAGACCTTTATGAACCAGAAAAAACCGAGGCGGCCATCATCCTGATCCATGGAGGCGGCTGGTTCCGCGGCGATAAAAATAAGGAAACAGCTTTAGCAGAACGTTTATCAGCGGATGGCTTTCTCGTTGTCGTCCCTAACTATCGCTTAGCTCCAGATCATATTTTTCCAGCTGCAATGGATGATTTACTGAAGGTTTATGATTGGCTGACAGCAAGCGACTATCCATTAAACGGAAAAATCACCGCTCTTGGTTCTTCTGCCGGCGGAAATTTATCGATTGAACTGGCTCTGCAAAAAGGTATTCCAGCAGCTTCTTGGTCGGGTATCATCGATCTTTACGATTGGGTGCAGAAGCATCCAGAAGTCGTTCCTGCTATGAACCAAAAACCTGATTTTGATAAGCAAGCTAGTGGGAAAATCGATCAGGACGGCAGTAATGATGCCTTTTATAAATGGTTTATCCTGAACTATGTAAATCAAGACACAGAACTTTTGAAAAAGGCAGATCCTTTATCCCGTGTCTCAAATAACAGTGGGCCGCTTTTCATCGCCAACTCGCTAAATGAATTGGTCCCTTTATCAGGTATTTATAAATTACAATCCGCTCTAGCCGAAAAAGGCGTACCTAGTGAAACCAAATTGATCACTGGTACTGTTCATGGAGAAGGCTATTCGGATATTGCTTATCAAGCAACCGTTCAATTTTTGAAGGATAATCTATAAAAGATCACCGCAGAAAGTGAATACTTTTCTGCGGTGATCCTTTTTAATAATCTGGTCATTTCCACGCTAAAACACGAACATTAAAAATTTGAAAAAAGACGAAAAAGCAGAAATTTCATTTACTTAATATAATATTAAATATTTGGGTAATATTTTAAGACATAGTTTTCAGCTTTTTGACTCCAAATACCATCCGTTTCCGCTAAGATTTTCCCTAGTTCAGATTGTGCATCCATTTCCGATAATTTTTTCAATTCTGATTGCTTGTGGGTATAGACTAATTTTTTTCCTCCGCCAATCGCTGGTTGATTTAATGTGGTTTCGCCTACCGCATCTAAACCTAGTATGTGAGTAACAACATTCGCTACTTTTACTTGTTTGTCTTCGATTAGTTTGACTGCTTTTCGCATGTCTTCAGTATTCCCACCGGATGTTCCGACAAAATGAGTAAATGAGTAATGGACATCATAAAAGTTTACGTTAGCCGAAAACTCTTTGTCTTGCGGACCTGCGAAGAAATTCAGACACCCGTCCGGATTCAACATTGCTGCCGCATCACTTACCACTGAACCAACAGGAATCATAACGAAGATATCATCGAACCCGCCGTCGACTGTTTCTTTTAACAAACGAACTTGATCTTTCACATCCGCAACATTTATATAAGAAACTTCGATCCCGTTTTGACTTGGATACAGTTTTTCCGCGCGAGCCAATTTTTCTGCATCACGATCTGTTACTACTAATTTCTTCGGTTTGACCGGACCGTGCAAAGCATAATCGATCGCCAATAATCCCATCGGACCAGTACCGCCCATAATTAACAGATTTCCATCTGCTTTGATTCCCATTTTATGTTCATAAGATCCATCTTTCAGATGATAATTTGCTTCAAAGGCACCAATCACACAAGACAATGGTTCGATCAATGAACCTTCAAAATAAGTTTCACCTTTATAAGGAATCAAACAGTCCTGATTCATGACATCTTCCGAGATCACGATGTAAGTCGCATCGCCGCCTGTATAAGGATAGGAATAGCCTGGACAATCCGGACGATCCGGCAATTGCAGATTCGCCTGCAGGACATAACGCTCGCCCTTTTTATATTTGTGCGCCCATTTTCCGCCCACTTCTAACAGCTCGCCACAAAACTCATGACCGATGATGATGGGATTTTCCGCAAGATCGTTTGGCGCTTTTTTGTGGTCCGCTCCTTGATTGGCTAGTTTCCAAGTCGACATACAAATACTGTCGGTAATCACGGATGCTAAAATTTCATTTTCTTTGATCTCAGGTAATTCAAATTCCTCCAAGCGCAAATCTTTCTTACCATATAAACGCACTGCTTTCGTCTTCACTACTACTCCTCCTAAAATATGACTCTATTATTAAGCCAAAATTCCTAACCAATAACCGATGATCCCTACTGCGAACAATACGAAGATCAACACGATTGGGCTGACTTTTTTCTTCAACAAATACATCATCAACAAGGTCAAGCCTAACGCTGGCAATCCTGGTACTAAATCATCCAAAACATTTTGGACTGTTGTGATCACATCTTTGCCGTCTGTGCCGGGTGTTTTTGACACAATCAGCGGAATGTTGATGGTCGTCCATTTGGTAACTAAGACCCCCATAATGAACAAGCCTAAAATCGTCGCGCCCTCGGTCAATTTTTGCAACAAATTACCGGATAGATCTTTGACGATATCCATCCCTTTACTGAACCCATACGTTAAACCAAACCATTTCATCGATAATCGGATCGCGTTGAAGGCCACGAAAAACAAAATCGGTCCCATCACATTGCCAGATAAAGCCAACGATGCTCCTAAGGCCGCAGTTATCGGTCGTAAAGTTCCCCAAACTAACGGATCCCCAACACCTGCCAACGGTCCCATCAATCCAACCTTCAAACTATTGATTGTTCCATCATCGATATCCGCGCCGCTTGCCCGCGCTTCTTCCATCGCCATCGTTACGCCGATCACCGGACCACAAACTGCCGGCGTCGTATTAAAAAAGGTCAAGTGACGCTTCAACGCTTCAGATTGCTCTTCTTTTGTTTTATAAACACGGCGAATCGTTGGGATCATATCCACACAAAACGCCAAAGCATGAATTCGTTCAAAGTTGAAAGATGCTTGCTGGAAATTCGAAAAGACAAATGTCGTCATCAAATCTTTTTTAGTTAATTGCGATTGCGCATAGATATCTTTTTTAGTCTCTACTATTGAAGTATTTTCCATTTACGCTGTCCTCCTAATCTTCTAATTCGTCATCGGCTAATTCGCCGGCAACAACTGCCGCCACATGATTGCTTTGGATTTCATTCTTCTTGAAATTCGGATTCAGCTGCACGTATAACAATGCTGTAATCAAACCAACGATCCCGAAAGCCAGCAAACTGAAATCTAAGTAACCGCCCATGACGAAGCCCAGATAGAAGAACGGCATCAAGTACGCAACACTCATCATATTTAAAACCATCGCATATCCGACCACAACGATGAATCCGCCGGCTACCGCCAAACCACCAGTGATCACATCTGGGATCATGTTCAACATGTTCGTCACCATCTCCGCACTGACGAAAGCGGCCACGATTGTTGCTGGAATCGCAACACGTAATGCTTGGATAAACAAAGCACTAAAATGCAGGAAGATAATTTTATTGAAATTCGCTTTCTCTGCTTCACGATCCGCCGCATGTTGGAACGCGACCGTGATCGTTCGAGCAATAACCGTCAATACTTGCCCAGCTGCTGCAACGGGCAAAGCAATTGCGATACCTGATTGAATATCCTGTTGACCAACCACCACTAAAATCGTTGAGATCACACTTGCCAAAGCCGAATCCGGCGACTGTGCCGCGCCGATATTCATCCAGCCCAATGCGATCAGCTCCAAAGTTCCACCTAAAATAATTCCCGTCTGCACGTCTCCTAAAATCAAGCCGACCATCGTACACGCGATCAACGGTCGATGCGTTTGAAATTCATCCAACACACTGCCCATCCCACACACACATGAAAAAAGAAAAATAAGTACAATCTGTAAAACTGATAATTCCATTTTTGTGTCCTCCTATTTCATATTAAGGTAATCATTTTTAAAAAAAATGAGTTCGATTTTCAAGCCGTATACCATTCCACCATGTTCTTTAACACTTTCTAATGACTTATCTTGTCGTCGTGTTTTTTCACATAATCCAACTGTAAAAAGTGGAACTGCCATCCTATTTCATATTAAGGTAATCATTTTTTGAAAAAATGAGTTCGATCTTCAAGCCGTATGCCATTCCACTAACTTGCTAAAGCAAGAAGTAAATCTGCCATCCAATATTTAAAACCCTGCTTCTTTTAGTTTTTCTTCAAAGTTGCCTTTCGGATCGGTTGCAACGACTCGCAAGTCCAATTCCACTCCTGCAGATTCTAAGTTGCGAAAAGCTTCTGCTTCTGTTTGATCGACTGAGACAGCTTTCGTAATTTGTGTTCGTCCGGTTTTGAATTGCATCCCGCCAATATTGATGGATTTGATCGGTACGTTTAATTGCACCAATTCCAAAACTTCCATTGGGTTGGTGAATAGGTAGAAGACCGTTTCATCCGCATATTTCGGATTGTTATAGACCTTCACCGCTTTTTCTGGGTCGACGATATTCACTTTAATTCCTGGAGGTGCAGCTTGTTTTACTAATGTTTTTCGAATGTCATCATTCGCGACTTCTTTGCTGACGACAATGATTCGTTTCGCGCCAGCTTCCTTCGCCCAAACCGTCGCTACTTGTCCGTGAATCAATCGATCATCCACTCGTGCTAATTTGATTTGCATCTTAAAAATCCTCCTCTTCTTCAATCACTTGCTGTTTAAACGCTTTCACTGTATCGCATGGAATAATTGTTGCATGATTCACAATATCTTGCAGACCACTTCCTAACATACTCGCTACCTCTAAGACGATCGGCAGCGACATTCCCGACACGACCTCGATCTCGCGTTCGGGATTTTTCATAGCGACGGCACAACTAGCATTGTATGGGGTGCCGCAAAACAAATCGGTCAATACAAGATAGGATGCCGTATCGTCATCCATTGCCGCGGTGATTTTTTCCTGGATCGTGTCCAAGCCTTCCTCCTTCAAAAATTCGACGGATTCAAAATCAGGCAGCGCGCCAAAAATCATCTCAGCTGAATTCTTCATCTCATGGGCCAACTTGCCATGAGCCACTAAAATTACTTTGTTCATAAAAACCTCCTAGTTCTTATTAATAAACCGATATCCTACCCTCGGGTTTTACCACCTGCCACATTGACGGTGACGCCATCCACATAACTCGATCGGCCAGAAACAAAATAAGCAACAAGATCAGCGACTTCCCTTAATTTACCGTCACGTCCTAAAGGAATAGTTTTCGTATTGCTGTAGCCAGCACGTAATTGTTCAACAGAGATCCCCCGTGTATAAGCGAGTGCTGTTTCATATTCGATCGTGCGTAAACCCGTTTCTTCCATGATGCCGGGCGCGATTCCTACTACGCGAACCCCTTTTTTTCCTAATTCTTTGGCCCACGAACGGGTAAAACTATTGACCGCGGCTTTGGTTGCCGCATAAACACTCTGACCTTCCGAACCTTCCAAACCGCATTCCGATGACATATTGATGATGACGCCGTATCCCTGTTTGACCATCACACGACCGACCGCTTGTCCCATCAGATAGACACCTTTTTGATTGATCGCGATCATTTTATTAAAAATGTGTTCGTTGATTTGGAACTTGCCTTCTTCTGTCATTTCTTCATCAACGAGTAAAGCTGGTATATTGATCCCCGCGTTATTGACCACGGCATCAATCGTTTGAAATTTCGTAACGGCAGTTTCTACCGTTTGTTCAACTGATTCGGGAGAAGTAACATCTGTTTGACTGAAGAACAAATTTTCGTGAGTAAATGATCCGGCTCTCAAATCTGCATTCACAACATTGATCCCCAAATCGCATAATTCTTTGACAATAGCTGCTCCAATTCCTGATGAGCCTCCTGTAACAATGACCGTTTTCCCTTCTACATCTAACCAATCCATTGCAAACGCTCCTTTTAACATTTGTGATTTTATTTTAACATTTGTTGCACCTTTATATTAACTGCGCAAGAAAACGTTGTCAATAACTTTTTCAACTTTTTTAAAACGAAATCACAAAAGTGCGTAAAATTGACGGACGCAACAAAATTGAATGCCCCCGTTTTTGTTACAAGAATTACTCAAGTAAATAATGAGCTGGCTCCTAATTAAGATCAGCTTGCAGGCCGATCCAATTAGATTTCATTCCCTTTTATTTTGTCGACACGCAAAAAAGGACAAGCTTTTCAACTTGTCCCGCTCACGCTATTTCAGTTTATTCGTAGACTAACTCCATAATTGTTTCTTGCTGTTCTTCTGGAATTTCTTCGTCGCTCAAATAATACTCATAAGAGATTCCGCTGAACTTCCCGCCGATTTTTCTGATCTCTTCCATCATCGCAAAATACGGCTCCGTCATATCGTCGTACTTGCCGACATACAGATTAGACAATGCTTTGTAGGAAGGTAGAAAATAGCAGTCGCTATCTACTTCCGCAGCATTCTTCACTTCTTCCGCGACTGGGAAGCCAACCTCCATTTGAATCGCTTGTTCATCGAGTCCGCCATTTTCATCCATGTTTTTAAAGGATACAAATGGGGTACTTAAAATATTGATATTTTGTGCCTGAATAAATCCTCCTAATTTCATAAAGGTTGGTCCAATCACTTGTGGGATCTCCTCTACTTTGACAGTAAAACTTTGGGAAAGAATCCATTGATCAGGTTTCACGATTTGTTCAAATTGCATGCGTATCTCCTCCTCTTTTCTTTATTCTAACGAACCAAGGTGCCAGAACATGTCATATTAAAAATGATTTTCGTAAAAAGCTGACACATAATTCAATACTTTTTCCCGAATCCAGCTAGGCCCTAAGATTTCAACATTTTTTCCCAAAGGCAATAAAAAGCGATACAAATCATCAAATTCCGCGAAGGTTAATGACGCATCAAAACTACTATCCGCATTGTCTTTCCAATCGAAATCCGCAAACTCCGCATATTTTTTATAGGCGATTCTTTTGCTGAAACGTAATTGGACGGTTAGTTGAGGGAATGTTAACACTTCTTCCGGCAATGGGTAGTCGATTGATTTCTTTAAAAGAACGTCTCTGATTTGTTTGATTGGAAGCAGCGACCACGCTTCTTTTGTCGGTTCCCAAGCTAATAAATACCAGGTTTGATACTTGTACAATATGCGTTTGGGGGCCAATGACAAAAGGCGTGTCTGACCATATTCCGTATGGTAAACGCATGTAATCTCACGATGATTGAATAACGCGTCTTTGATCTGATCGAAGGTCTGGCTGGCAATCTCCGTTTGACTTAGATCGACCTCTAACCATTCGCTCCAATCATAAACCGTCCCCATCTTTTTCAATAAGTCCTCTGTGTCTGCCAAGCCGACGGACTGCAATAGATGCAGCGCTAAAAATAGATCATCCTGCTCCTCTTTTTCAATCAAAGCATTACTAACGTGATAGGATTCATCTAAAAAGATTCCACCGTTTCGTCCCTTATTCGCGTAAACAGGAATCCCCGCCAAACTCAATACATCCACATCTCGATAAATCGTGCGAACAGAAACGTGAAACCGTTCAGCTAATTCTTTGGCGGTCACTTGCTTGCGGCTTAATAGAATCAAAATCGTTTGAAGCAAACGAATAACTTGCATAGCTCCTCCTTCTACAATGAACGGATAAAAAAAGATAGGACGAGCCTATCTTTTCAACACTTCTTGAGCAGTTTCTTCTGTTGTGACCAGCACATTGATGTAACGGCCTTTTAACGCACTAGCGATCGCGTCCGCTTTATCGACGGCTTCCGCTACACCGATTCGGTAAGGTGTCCGTTTCAAATCAGCGATATCGATCCCGATCAAACGATCATCCAAGGTATTGTCGATGTGTTCGCCAGCAATATTGTAAAAGCGCGACACCACGTCTCCCACTACTTTTTTCCCTTCTAAATAAGCCAAAACATCTTCGCCATAGAACTGTTTCCAGCTCTCGCTTGCCTTCAAATTGGGAGAGCCGATCCCTAAGACAGCGATATCGATTTTACGCCAATAATCGATCAATTCTTGATTGAACTCATTTTCCATCAGGGCTTTCTTCAACGCCACTGTTTCAGGAAAGGCAGGCGAATCAATCAGCAACGCTCGGCCATTCAATTTCTTCGATGCTTCATAGGTAATCGTGTTTACATGATAATCACTGATCAACCGACCAGAAGGCCCGCCGATCATCGGTACGCATAAAATATTGTCCACGTCATACTGGGCCAGACCTTCTGGAATCGCGGACATCGTTTCACCCCATGAGAAACCAAAGATCATGTCATCCTTGATAATTTCCGTAAGGTATTCACCGACTCCTTGAGCCAATAATTTATCCTTTTGTGTACGGCTCAAATCCGTTCCGGCTTGAACAATGATCGCTTTTTCTAAATCAAATTTCTCCTGCAGCTCTTTTTCAATGCTGTAGGTTCCCGCCTTATCATAATTGATCGAAATATTGACGATTCCTTCGTTCCGCGAACGCTTCAACAACCGGCTGATCGTGCTGCGATGGATATTTAATTCTTTTGAGATCTGACTTTGATTTTTATCTTCTTGATAATACATCTCGGCAATTCGAACCAATAATTTATCTTCTTCTTTTTGCATAGGTTTGTCCCCTTATTTCTGCTGATGTGCTTATCTTTTCCGCGAGAAAAAATAAGTCGGATGTTCGTACCCTTCAACACAGTTATATCACATTTGTGAAAATTGTGAGTCAATGTGATTATAGCGTTTCTTTGACTCCGCTTGCAAGCCTTTTCGCTTATAAAAAAATCCCAAAAGTTCCAACAGGATACTCTTGGGATAAATCTCTTATTCTTTAATACTGCGGATAATGTAGTAGCCCTTGTCCTTCGCCACGATCTCAGCGTTGCCGAAGACTTCTTCCATCCGGCTTTTCGCGCTGGGAGCGCCTTGTTTCTTTTGAATCACGATAGTCAAAGAACCGCCGACTTTCAATAGAGGTTCCGCCTCGATCAAGATTTGATGCACGACTTTTTTCCCCGCACGAATCGGCGGATTGCTGATGATCGCCGCATACGTCTCTTGATGCAAAGTTTCGTAAATATTCGATTGGTGGATATCTGCTTCGATGCCGTTGCGTTCAGCATTTTCTTGCGCCAATTCTACCGCACGATTATTCACATCGATCATTTCTACTGGACGCTGTGTTTGATGAGCCAATGCCAAGCCAATCGGACCATAGCCGCAACCGACATCTAACAAGGTTCCGTCGGGTAAGTCCTCTGCTTCAAAATGCTCGATCAATACACGCGAGCCGTAATCGACTGTGCCGCGAGAAAAGACTCCGCTATCTGTTACGAATTGAAAATTTTTCCCTGCCAATTCAAACGACCACTGATGAAGATCGTGAGCCGTCTCAGGATTTTCCGAATAATAATGATTTGCCATAAACTTACCCTTCTGCTAATAATTTTTCTTTGATGTCCCGTGCGATCAAAGCCCCTAAGAAATGGTACCCCTCCTCTGAAGGATGGATGCCATCGGCCTTTTGCACGAACTCATTTGGTTTTGGATAGACCGTCATGTGATGGTAAAGATCGATCACATTGACCCCAACTTCGTCCGCGATCTGTTTCGCTTTTTCAGCATAAAGCTGTTGCCGCTCGTTGTCGCCGCTCGGTAAAATTTCTGTATTGATATAGCCTGTCGTCAGCAGGATCACTTTTGACGCGTCAAAGGACTCGATGATTTCTCTGATATTCTCGCCAAAATCTTCAAGCGTATTTTTCTGTTTCAATGAATCATTGGTTCCAAAAGAAATTACCACAAAATCGCCTTCTGCTTCCACTGCATCATCGATTCGAGCCAATCCCTCAGAAGAAGATTCGCCGCGTTTTCCTAACTTCACTAGTCCATAACCGGGAAAATCCATTCCGGTCAGTTCATTGATGATATGCTTATCTAAAATATCACTAGTCTCACCATTCATGACACCAGCCAGCAAGCTGTCGCCAAATAAAACGATTTTTTTCATAGTTATCGCTGCCTCCTCATGCAAAGTTCCCCTCTATCATAGCACGAAATGTCCGATTTATTCAGTCAAATAGCGTGTGCCAAATTCGGCTCGGGCTTTTTGACTGTACCTCTGGACAAATTCTGTTTTTGCATTTGTATAAGCATCTCGGTCGTGTTCATACTTTTCTTTTAGCGACAGTTTCAGAGCCTCGTATTCCCGCGCGACTTCTGGATATTTTCGCAAATAATCTCTAAAGTAGAGTTCATCCCAGTCCCCCAACGGCCTTACATGAAGATGATACACTTTTTCCGCAAATCCAGTAGGCAAATAGCCCTTATTCAAATCCATCGTTTGTTTTACATCATCCTTGATCATTAAAGTCCAGCCCGCTTGCTGCAGCATTATCGAAACTCGATCATGTTCATAACCAGCAGGAAATTCCAGCAAGATGTCCACGATTGGTTTAGCAATCAGTCCTTCTACCGACGTGCTGCCGATATGGCTGATAACTAAAATCTCAAACTCAGAAAACAGCTCTTCTAAATTATGTTTTTCCTCTTCATACCATTCAACATAAACGGGGCTGTGCTCCTTCAAAATGATTGGAAATAATTGCCATAACTCTTCCAAACTCATCTCTTTTAGTTTTTTCATTTTAGCACCTGCTTTTTTGATTTTATCTATCTCTATCATAGACTGTTTCACAGCAAAAAGAAGCAATTTGTTTACAAATTAATCTCTATGAATTTTCTTCGTTCTTAACTTATCTGTGAATATAAAAAGACCATCCTCCAGATTTTTTTCTGTGAAGATGGTCTTGTTTTACTTTATTCGATTTCAACCTTGAATGCTTCCGCTAACTCTCGAACTTGTTCGTGGGTGATTCCTTCGTTCACAGCATTGCGAGTCTCCATGAAAACATGAGCATTCTTTTCAATTGTTTCGATTAGTCCTACGACTTCATCAAAATCATTTCCCGATGCAAACATCCCATGATATGGCCAGATAACGATACGATGATTGCGCATTTTCTTTGCTGTTTCCTCACCGATCGCGCCGTCGCCGCAAACCATCCAAGGAAGCAAGCCAATACCATCTGGAAAAACTAAAACACATTCAGAATTCAAACGCCACAATGTTTCAGTAAAATCCTTTTCGATCAACGGATGCATAAAGGTCATCATAATCGTATATGTTGGATGACAATGAAGTACCAATCGATTATTCTCGTTAGAAGCTAGTCGTTGGCTATGACATTGCAAATGGGCAGATAATTCGCTTGTTGGCAATTTATCTTTCTCAAAGCCCCATAATATTTCTAACTCTGTATCTTTGATACGTACGATTCCAAAGTCTTCTAGTGGATTACGTAAAATTTTGCGAAATACAGCACCGCTTCGAGTGACTAAAAAAGTTCGACCAACCAATCCCTGTGTTGAAAAAGCGATAGGTATCGTACGTTTAACTTGAAAATCTTCTGCATATTCAGCAAGTTGTTTTTCATCTAACAAATAGCTTAAATTTCCAGCATGACATTCACCCCAACCAGACTGCCAAAAATAATGACAGGTTTCCATTGCTTCCTTCAAGAGACTAGAATCCATAAATTTACTCATTTACATTTCTCCATTCAAATGACTTAGATATTCGTGCCCATAATTGAAGATCAGATAAACCGAGGTTGCCCCTGCATCACAAAATCCTAACGAGCGTTCACCTAAAAATTTTGCACGACCAAATGCTGCAGCATATTCTTTAGTCTTTTCAACGCCATCTTTGGCCGCCAGCCGCATTCGTTCAAAAGCAATTGTCAGATCTTCCTCTTCATAAGAATTTAACGCCGCAACAGCAGGTTCAAAAGCATCAATCATAGTTTTGTCACCCAGTTTCGCACCGCCTTTTTGCTTGATTCGTACTAACCCATTAGCCAAATATCGCTTTAGGTTCACCACTGTCAATTGTTCAGCGGCGTCTTCTGTCATAGCTCCTAAAAACATGGCAGAAAAAATAATTCCTGAGGCACCACCCATTGAATTCATCATCGCCATTCCAGCGTTAGTGAACAAGGTTTGAACATTATCTTGCTCTTTTTCCATTTCACTTAATACGCTTTGAAAGCCACGGGCAATTCCAATCCCATGATCACCATCACCTATCTTTCCATCTAGCTCACAAAGATAGCTTTCCTTTTCAATCATTTGTTCAGCGATATAACTGAGCAATCCTTTTGTCTCTGCTAATGATAATTCCTTCATTTACCGACGCCTCCAATATAACGAGAGTAAAAAGGAGTTGCGGCGGGAACATCATACAAGGTTTTTCTTTCATCATCTAACGTCATCAGACTTATTGATGCCCCTGCCATTTCTAATGAAGTACAATACTTCCCTACTACGTTATCGTATACAGTAATTTTTTTATTCGCTAAGTACTCGCGGACTTCTTGATTAATCAAGAACAACTCTAGACTAGTCGTTGCCGCCATTCCATTGACTAAAACAACAACTTCTTCACTTTGTAGCTTTTCCAACCCAAACTCTTCAATCAGATCGTCCATCATATCTTGAACAATTGATTTAGCATCCTTGAAGACCTCCGATTTGATTCCAGGTTCTCCATGAATTCCCATACCATATTCAAACTCATCTTCTGCGATCATAAAATTTCGAGGTTTTCCTGGAATGCTGCAGGCACTCAACGCAATTCCAATCGTTTTAGTATTATCTGTGGCTGCTTGTGCCAACGCCTTAACACTTGCTAAATCATCTCCACGATCTGCCGCAGCGCCCGCGATTTTTGCTATCAATAGAATCCCCGCGACACCTCGTCGTTCCTCTGCCCTCTCTTTCGGTGCAGAAGCAATGTCATCATTAATAATGACCGTGTCGACTTTCAAGCCTTTCATCTCGGCAAATTCAGCTGCGGTATCAAAATTCATTCGATCGCCAGCATAATTCCATACAAGATTTAAAATCCCAGCATCAGAATTTACGCTTTCCATCGCTGCTAGAATTGTTTGAGGATCTGGTGAGGCAAAAACATTTCCCAAAGCCGCTCCAGATAACATTCGATCACCAATCAGTCCAGCTACCATCGGTTCATGACCACTTCCTCCACCTGATACAAGCGAGACCTTTTGTTGGTCAGGTGAACGAAATAGAACGGTCTTATCCGAATGCTTTTGATAATAATTCGGATAGGCCAGCAACATTCCTTCAATACTTTCTTTCACAATTGTATTTGGGTCATTCATTAATTTTTTCACATCAGGCACTCTTATCGCTCCTTATCTCCTTACGACTCACTCGAATGTAGCTTCCCGTCTCTAAAAATCTAGTCAGTGAGCAGGCGATGATCAATGCACACGCCCCAAGGTAAAGATTCCAAGAAACCACACTGACAATTAGGAAAACTACCGATAAAATTGCTAAACCAATAAAACTGATTTTTTTAAGCATTTTCTCATCCCCGCTTTTCTTTATTTTCCTGCTACTTCATAACCTAATTCTTTAGCAATCGCTAAATCCTCTTTTCTGATTGATTTGAAATAGTAGAACGCTAACGGAATAGTTACGACCAATAAAACAATCGCGATCATATTTCCCTCTGAAGAAGCAGCAAAGATCCAACGCAATTCCGAAATATCCATTCCTAACCAACCAAGCATTTGTCCTTTTGGTACAGTTGCTCCACCAGTCGTTTCAGCTAACTTCGTAAAATGAGGAGCAAAATAAGAAGCTACGTATAAATGAACGGGTAAGCCTAATAATGTGCCAATCGCCATCTTCACCATATTCCCCATCGTTAAGTAGAATAACGGCACGATCAAACAAATTTCCATTAAACCTCCAAAAGGTAAAACAATATTTCCTGGTAAAAAGATTGCATAAACAAAAATTACCGGAATCGCCAAGATCATCAGCAACCAATGTTCAGAACGTCCTGCCATAATCGGCCAGTCCAATCCGATGGTAAACTCACGACCTGAAAAACGTTTCTTCATGAACTCTGTCGCACCTTCACTGATTGGAGTCAATGAAGTAGTAAATAACTTAGCTACCATTGGGAACAATGTCAACGCAGTTCCTGCTTGAACGCCTAAGGTCAGAACCTCCGATACATTGTATCCACCAAAAATCCCAATAAAACAACCAACGATAAAGCCCATGATATGATTTTCGCCAAAAATCCCGATCTTATCGCGAATCTTTTGCGCATCAATGTTCACATTTTCTGGTAACAGAATATCCATTAAATGAGTGAACGGATAAAACCAAATACCTGATAAAAACATCGGATGAGGCATTGAGACTCCTGGAATCCCTGTCAGCTTTTCCAAACGGTAACGCGTGAAATCAGCGTTTTTAAATTCCAGAATACATTGAATAATGGCGAAGCCAAATCCAAGAAAAGCATTTCCGCTAACGTATGTTACTAAGAATGCCGTACAAACTTTATTTCCGACATTCCACATATCCACATTTAGACAACTGGTCAATTTGAAAGCCAACATGATAATGTTGATAATTATTTGAATTGGAAACATCAGAAAGGCATATTCCCAAGTCCAAACTAATCCTAAAGCCGGTGCCCAGCCCATATCTAAAGCTTTCAATTGCACCCCTGTATTTTCAACGAACTCTTGAGCCGCCGCGCCAACATTCGCGGTCATGAAATCCATGACCATTCCCATACCAACTAATGCAACCCCTAAAATCAATCCGGCAGAAAAAGCTTTTGGCAGTTTCATGCCCAGAATCACGCCAATGATGGTCAAAATAATGGGTAAAAATACGGGTGCCCCTAAATTGATAATCGTTTGAAATATATCTTTAATGATCTCCATTGGTTCGCTCCTTTTATGCTATTTTTTTAGTTGCTGAATGATCTTCTCCAGCTCTTCTTTCGCGCCCATTCCAGTCAAGAATGGGACTCCGCTGAAAGTCGGCAATGAATACTGCTTTTCTCCAATTGGCGAAATCGAAACATAAAGATCAGCTACTTTTTCATAAGAAGGCAGCGAATTAATATTGATTGCTTCAATTGTGAATTCACCTCTACTGATTCCGGCATCTTCCAACATATTTCCTAATTTCACTGCGACCGTTTGAGAAGTGGCGATCCCACCTCCGCAAGCTACGATGATTGTTTTCATTGTTCATTCTCCTTTTTAATATTAATGACTAAGCCGTCCCATCTAGATATCTAACTATGCTTTTTTATACGTTTAAAAAGAGACCTCTGTCGTACGTACTAATTATTGATTACATGATCAAACACTTCATAAATCTCATTACAAGTATTCGCATTATCCAGCTGGTCCAAAAGTACATCATCCCCCATAATAGAGACAATTTTTTGTAGGGTGTTCAAATGTCGGTTACCATCATTGATTGCCAACATTACGACCATGTCCACCGAAATTGGCGAATCATTTTTACCCATCTCATTGAAAACCACGGGTTTTGCTAATTTGGTCACAACGATACACGGTTTGTTGACGTATTGAGGCTCCGTATGAGGGATCGCGATTTTTAATCGACTTGTCTGCAAGCCTGTAGGAAATTTTTCTTCTCGTTGTCTCAATGCATCGACATAGTTGGGTTTCGCAAAACCATCAGCGATCAACATTTGACCCAATTCTTCAAATAAGGCATCTTGATCTTCATACGTTTTATCTACAAAAATATATTTTTTCGATATTAGCTCCTGCATCCCTTACACTCCTAATCCTCGTATACGATGCAATTCTTGATCACTTTTCCTTCAGCGTGTTCGCGAATTGCGGCTTCAGTTTCTTCAATCGTGTATTCATGTTCAACAAAATCATCAGCAGAAATGGCGCCCATTTTTAATAACTCAAAAGCAGCATTCACATGAATCGGCGTCGTATGGAACACACCTTTGACTGTGATTTGCTCATAGTGCATTCTGGTACAATCGAAAGTCACTTTGGTACCAGATTTTGTGCCGCCGAAGCAAAGAACCTGCCCGCCTGCACGTACCTGATTGAAGGCAATTTCCCAAACCGCTGGCAACCCTGCCGCTTCGATCGCCACATCCACTCCGCGAGAATCTTCTACTAAATCACGAACGGCTTGGACTTGATCAACCTTGGTTATATCAATTAAGTGCCGAGCACCCATTTTTTGTGCTAGTTCCAAACGATTTGGTTTACTATCACAAGCAATCACACGGGCACCCTTTAAATATGCTAATCGGATAAACATCAGACCGATGGGTCCACAGCCATTAACTACAACACTGTCACCTTGTTCAATGTCTACTTGGTCAATTCCATAAACTGCACAAGACAAGGGTTCAGTCAAAGCTGCCTGCTTGTACGCCATTTCATCGGGAAGTAAGAAAGTATTTTCTTCAACAATATTTTTTGGAATCAATTGGTATTCCGCATAAGAACCCAAATTGGATGGTAAATCCACACACATTGACGACTGCCCTTTTTTACACCAGTAGCATTTATGACACGGTGCTGTGTTATGTGCTACCACTCGATCACCTAATTTGAATCTTGTTACACCTTCACCAATTGCCACAATATCTCCGGCAGCCTCATGGCCAATCAAATGTGGTGGATCATAACGATAACCGCGCATAAACATTTTGCAATCTGTTCCGCAAGTCAGCGTTACTTTATTTTTTACAACAATCTCACCATGTCCTGGTTGAGGAACCTCAACTTCTTTTAATCGAATATCTTGCACACCGTAATAAACAATTTGTTTCATCTGATAAAAACCTCCAAAAATTTTGAATTTATTTTTCGAATCGTCATTCGAATAAACTAGCTAGTTATTAACAGATTAGTGGTACTTCCGCAAAATCGAATGAATATCTTCTGTCGTTTTTGCCGTAATAATTTGCTGAACATCAGCATCATTCGCTGATAAGTCCAACAGTTGCAGCATTGCTGATAAATGTGAATTCTTATCTGGCGTTGCTAACAGTAAAATAAGATGAACAAATTGATGTTCAGTGAAACGCACACCCTCTTCGACAATCAATAGGCACATTCCTAATTGATGAACCGCCTGTTCAAAGTTTGCATGAGGAATAGCAACTTCTTTTCCAAATACGATGTGCGGAATATTTTCATGATAATTTGCGATGATCTTAGCCGGATACTCTGGCGAAATACCGCCACTTTCAATCATTGGTGTTGCAGCTAGATTGATCGCTTCTTCCCAGTCAGCTACTCGCTTGATTTTTTTGATGTATTTCTCTGTAACTAATTCCGCTAAGGTCGGATTTTCTTTGGACACCGTTCCTTGTGAGAACTTCTTTTCTGGTTCTTCATAAATATACTGCGTCAAATTCGACAGCAACTGACGTTCATCCAAAACATCCGAATGCTGTTTGATGATATCCATGATTCGTTCGACGCTTAAATGATTGCTATTGATTCCATAAAGCTGGTTCAATATTTTTTCACGGATTTTATTCCGGTTATTTCGTGTGATCACTGGATCAATCGTAATCAATTTCTTATTAGTTTCGACATAAAATGGCGAGATGATCAGATCGTACTCAGTCTCATCCACTCGTTTAAGCTCTCTGATAGACATCGGACTCAAAAAAGTTAGTTCAGGAATCATTTCAGACAACGTGAGGTAGAGAATTCTTGATACCGAAATTCCTTCTGAACAAACGACTGCCGCTCGAAAACGCCTTCGTTTTTCTTCCTTCTTCTTTTTCATTTCACTAGCAAAAATCAAAGTCAGCAAGTACCGCTCATTTTTCGGCAATGGACTGCCAAAGACGTGTTCTATCGGTTCGACACAAGCGGTTACTATTTGATAAATCTCTTTAAATTCTTTATCCGCAGCTTCTTGCAGCAGTGCTTCATCCACTCGCTTCGGCAAATTCAAAGAGTATTTCACGCGATAATAGGCTGGCTTAAGATGCTGAACCAGCATTTTAAGTAAGAATGCCCGATCAAGAAAAACAATACACGCCTGCTTTTCAAATAAATCGATCATTTGATCTAATGCTCTGCGAAATCCTGGGATTTCAGAAGGAATCGTTTCTTCAACAGTTGAGATATCCATTGAGAGAATATTCAGCGTTAAGTAAACCAGTTCCTCTTTAGGGATTTTTTGGTCTTCATCAAACCACTGACAAATTTCTTCGTATTCTTGAGTACTGGTGATTTCTTGCATCTCAGCATTTATTTTTTTGATCTGATGACCGTCATTTATTCTACGTAGAAAGATCGCTATCAATAATGCGATCACGTAATGACGATCCTCTGAATAAACAAAACCTAATTTCCGTTCAATCTGAATTATTTTTTTCGTTATGACTTGAACCTCGTCTTCAATCGCAAGTAAAGCCAAGAGATAAGCCTTTTTCCATTCATCTTCTAATAGTTTGGTCACTGAATCTCTGATCAGCAAACGAATCTTGCTTTCCTGACCTTGAACCACATATCCCTCATTCCGTGAGTAAACCAAATGCATTTTTTTCTTTGCTAAATATTGCTTCAAATTTTTGATATTTTTCAATGCGGTATTTTTACTGATATCTAAATCCACCATGAAATCTTGTAATGACAGCGGCTGTCTTTTGCCAATAATCATCAATAAACTAATCACCAAACGTTCAGATTCAGAAGGAACATAGATTCTTCTGCTTTCCTTTCGAAGCAGGAGCAGAACCTCTGAACAATCAAAATCAGCGATCAACTCACCATTGGATTTCAATACTCGGCTGAACCCATTGTGTTCTAAGTAATCATTCAGCTTCGTTAAGGAATAATCTATTTGACGAGCATTCAAAGGATACTTTTCACTGATTGTTTTAATGAACACTCGACCTTGGTACGAAGATAATTCTTCTAAAATCAAACTGCTTCTAGAATCAAGAAACATTTGCGCTCGCCTCCTTTGTTAACCTCATTATATGATAACGCTTTCCCTAAAGACATCAGCATTGGGCTCAAAAAATAGCGGTACCGGTACAAGAAATGGGCTGATGTCGGATAAAAAGAACAGATCAGATCCTTCAAAGCCCTTATGACTCATAGAAAAATGAATCTTTTTATCAGGATCGAAAAAGGTTGAAATCCATTTTTTTCTGTTTTCTCTTTTTAAATCAACCGTTTTAGATACCCATTCTTTAGAAAACAAAAGTATTTTGCTGCTAAATCTAAGAAATAGATGAAACTGCTCTCCTTATAATGGCTTTTCACCATTTTTTTCGGCTAAAATGATAGATAACGTTTTTTGTCAGGAAATTATTCGGATTTCTTGGGAAGGAAGCACTTTCTAGTCTGTTTTTTATGGTAGAATAAGCGCAGTTATCAAAGGCTGTCCGCTCTTCTTTGCGCAGATTATTTTAAGCCTAGAGGAAGACTATATGGCATGAAAAATGACTACTTAAGTTGAATAAGGAGGTTATCATGAACGAAAGAGGGAACTATTTTCGGATTGCCCGTGACCAGTGGCAAGATTTCTACACACCGGGAAACACACCGTTGACGCAAGCAGAGCTTGATAATATCAAAAGTTTGAATGACCAAATCTCGATGAAAGATGTGGCCGATGTTTATGTACCTTTATGTCACCTGATCCATCTTTATATGAAGGATTTTGAATCGCTAACTTTGAGCAAAGGGTTGTTTCTGCATCGCTATGTAAAGATGCCGCCGTTTATTATCGGGATCGCCGGAAGTGTGGCTGTCGGAAAAAGTACCACCGCTCGTTTATTGCAAACCTTATTGGACCGCTTATTTAAACACCAAACTGTCCAATTGATCACTACTGATGGTTTCTTGTATCCAAATGCTGTTTTAGAAGAACGCGGAATCATGGACCGCAAAGGATTTCCTGAAAGCTATGACATGGAGCACTTGATCGATGTCTTGAATGAAGTGAAATCCGGCAAAGAAAATATTCCGATTCCAAAATATTCGCATGATGTCTATGATATCGTGGATGGCGAATACGAACTGATCGATTCTCCGGATATCTTGATCGTGGAAGGAATCAATACGTTGCAGCTGCCAGCCAATCAGCAAATCTACGTCAGCGACTTCTTTGACCTGTCGATTTTTGTGGACGCTGATCCAAAGCTCGTCGAAAGATGGTATTTGGAACGGTTTGAATCCCTATTGGATACTGCCTTTAAAGATCCGGATAACTACTATTATGACTATGCTGTCGGCGACCGCACAAAGGCGCTGTCTATGGCGGAAGATGTCTGGAAAAATGTCAACTTGAAGAATTTGGAAGAGTATATCTTGCCAACGAGAGGCCGAGCTGATATTATCTTGCACAAGGCAAAACATCATATCATTGATGAAATCTATTTGCGTAAATACTAGCTTATAAAGAAAGCTTGCTTTCTTTTATAATAAAACTTGAAAAGGGGTAATAATTGTGACAAACGTTTCTACCGAAATGACCAACGTAGAAAAAATCATTGTACTTGATTATGGTAGTCAGTATAACCAATTAATCACTCGTCGTATCCGTGAATTCGGTGTTTTCTCAGAACTTATGAGCCACCGCATCACTGCTGAAGAAGTCAAAGCCATGAATCCAAAAGGGATCATCCTATCAGGTGGCCCAAACAGTGTTTATGACGAAGGAGCCTTCTCCATCGATCCTAAAATCTTTGAATTAGGTATTCCAGTCTTAGGTATCTGTTACGGCATGCAGCTGATCACATATAACTTAGGCGGAAAAGTTGAACCTGCGACAAACCGTGAATACGGTCAAGCAACCTTAGAAGTTCTTTCTGACGATGCTGTTCTATTCGCCGGTACTCCAAAAGAACAAACAGTTTGGATGAGTCATGGCGACTTGGTTACACAAGTTCCTGATGGCTTCGAAAGAGTCGGCACCAGCAAAGACTGCCCGATCGCAGCGATCCAAGACACTAACCGCAACTTCTACGGAATCCAATTCCACGCAGAAGTGCGTAACTCAGAATACGGCAATGAACTATTACGTCACTTTGCCCTAGATGTGTGTCAATGCAAAGGCGACTGGAGTATGGATAACTTTATCGATATGCAAGTCGCAAAAATCCGTGAACAAGTCGGCGACAAAAAAGTTTTACTAGGCCTATCAGGCGGCGTGGACTCAAGTGTTGTTGGCGTACTTTTGCAAAAAGCAATTGGCGATCAATTAACTTCGATCTTCGTAGACCACGGTCTTTTACGTAAAAACGAAGGCGAACAAGTGATGGATGCTCTAGGCGGAAAATTCGGCTTGAACATTATTAGAGTCGATGCTAAAGACCGTTTCTTAGATAAATTAGCAGGCGTTTCTGATCCAGAACAAAAACGTAAAATCATCGGAAACGAATTCGTTTACCTATTCGACGATGAAGCTACTAAACTTGCTGGTAAAGAAGGTATCTCATTCTTAGCTCAAGGAACGCTTTATACCGATGTGATCGAATCTGGAACTGAAACAGCCCAAACCATCAAATCACACCATAACGTAGGTGGATTACCAGAAGATATGCAGTTCGAATTGATCGAACCGTTAAATACCCTATTCAAAGATGAAGTTCGCGAATTAGGAACTCAGCTTGGCATGCCTGACTCAATCGTTTGGCGCCAACCATTTCCAGGACCAGGTTTAGGTATCCGCGTCCTTGGTGAAATCACTGAAGAAAAACTTGAGATCGTTCGCGAATCAGATGCGATCTTACGTGAAGAAATCGCCAACGCCGGTCTTGACCGCGATATCTGGCAATACTTCACTGTCTTACCAGGCATCCGTTCAGTCGGTGTTATGGGAGACGGCCGTACTTATGACTACACAGTCGGTATCCGCGCAGTCACTTCAATCGATGGTATGACCGCAGACTTTGCTCGTATCCCATGGGATGTCTTGCAAAAAATCTCAGTCCGTATCGTAAATGAAGTCGCTCATGTTAATCGGATCGTGTACGATATTACGTCTAAGCCACCAGCAACTGTTGAGTGGGAATAAAGAGCCACTATAAATTGAAGTGAGAAAGCCTATTTTACAGCGTTTCTTGGAATGTAAAACGGACAAAAAACACTAAAATTCAAATAGTTCCCTGCCAAAAACCCTGCCAAGAATTTTCTGGCAGGGTTTGGTTGTTTTTATATAAAAAATCGCTATTATGTTAGAAACTTGAATCAGGCGAAAATAAGGAGTTAATACATATAAACCATATTATAAATGATTCCTTAGATTGCAAAAAAACAACAGTAATCAAAAGCGGAATTAGCCGTTTAGGATTCATTTAAATAATTCTAACTGTGGCATACAATTTTTTAGGCGCTCAGTTGCAAGTTTCACATAATCCTCCACTAATTCAATCCCTATATAGTTTCTATTATGTTTCAATGCAACAACTCCGGTAGTTCCTGATCCAAAAAAAGGATCAAGAACTGTATCCCCTTCTTTTGTTGCAGCGAGTAGGCAAGTTTCGACTAATTTTTCTGGAAATACCGCAAAATGAGCTCCTTTATATTTCCCTAATGGTATACTCCATACTGTACGTTTATTTCTTCCAAGAGGATGAAATGCCTGATCCCATCTTCCATCATGCAAATTAGAATTACCAGCATTTTTCCCATTCTCTGGCGTCCCGCCTTTTTTCCCTAAGTGATTTCTTCCGCCTTTCATTTTTGATTTTTCAGTAAATGTCACGTGCTCTTCTCTTATAGCATCTGCATCATAAAAGTAATTCTTTTCGCTTAACGTAAACATAAAAATATACTCATGATCTGTGGTAGGTCGATTTTTCACTGATGACGGCATAGCATTTGGCTTATGCCAAATGACATCACTTCTTAATATCCATCCTTTATTTTGCATTGCAATTGCAAATCTCCACGGTACGCCTTGGAGATTTCCTTTCACATAAGAGTCCCCTAGGTTAACCCAAACTATTCCATCCTTTTTCAGAGCAGGCTTCAAATGTTCAAACACCTGCACTAGATGATTAATATATGAATCAACTTCTTTCTCTCGACCTATCTCGCTTTCCTTTTCCGATAAACTTTTACCATATTTTCTTAAGCCGAAATAAGGTGGACTGGTAATAATAGTCTGGATTGACTCTTTTTCTAAGTTCATTGAATTTTTTATTACATCTCCATGAATAATTCTATTATATTTCACCTTTCAAAACCTTCTCTATATATATATTTATTTGTCGTTGTGAATCGTCATCCAATATAGTCAACTCATTTGGATTCATATCAAAGTGAAAAACAATATCAATATCTTTCAAAATCGATTCAATTTCGGAATTGGCCCAATTTGTAGCTACTATTACAACAGCAATATGTGCATCCGGTACATTTGACTTTATATTTTGTACAGCTGTAATTATGTCTCTAGAAAACAAGTGGGAATGTCCTCCACCTTCAGTTTCCCGAGATTTCACAGGAATAAATAAATTTTTAATTTTATCATCTTTTATAAGATCCGCTGAGACATCAATTGTATCAGACCCAACTGAAATTTGCTTATTCTTAATTTCTACCTTATCATAAATACCATAATCAATATTAATTGAATAGAAATTTTGAAACGCTGTGGCTAGAGCTGCCCGTATATTCGCTTCTAACACATGCCCGCTGATGCTTCTTCTCGACCCTTCCAATCTATCAATAACTACTTCACGAATAGACTCCCATTTGAAATATTTAGCATTCTGCCTATATTCAATAAAAAGAGCTGCTAACGCATCAATTTCTGCTTGAATCTTTTTCAAATCTTTATCTTGCTTTTTCATCCTTGAAATTAATGGAGCTAGTCTTTGTTGTGGTGCGTCTCTTATAATCCAAGCAAAAAAATAGAAACATGCTTTATTATGGGGATAATTTCTTCCTACTCCATCAAAAAGCAAAGGGACTTTTTCCGGATCATCAAAATAGCAATCTTCAATAAGTTGGGAAAGTTGTTTTTTGTCCATAACCATTATATTGTCTTCCAACATTAATGAATTCTTCATCACGTTTTTGGCTCTTCTTTCTATCCAATCGTAGAAAGGCTTTGCCTGATCAGCTAATTTGGACAGTTCAACTAATCGAACATGAGAGATATCTACTTTGTGAACCATTATTTTCTTATTTTTACTTTGAATTACATTTATGGATTTTGTCAATTTTTGACCTCCTTAAAAAAGCTTAAACTACATTGAAGTTATCACTGTTTTCTAATTCTAACAAAGGATTATATCACAATCTAAATATATAGAAAACAATATCTTATACTCCCTCAAGTACACCTAACCGTTATCCTTGAATCAAAGATGCTCACAATGAACCGCTAATTTCCTATTTCTCAAACCAATCATACAACTCATCCCTACTCTTCTCCGCATACAACTTCATCAAAGCCGGACGCATTGCTTGAAAAATCTCAATCAACTCTTTCCCACCAAAAAGCGGCGAAAAAGCTTTCCCTGTAAGATTCAACGACAAAGTTGAAATGATCCTTGCCGTCTCAGCATCATCATCAAGAATATTCACTAACCTTCCAACCAAATATTCTTCTGAAAATTCGATTTTTCCTCTTTTCGCCAGATTACTGATCGAATCTTCAACCAATCTAATAACCTTCTCCTCTTCCCCATACTTAACTTCGCCGCTCATTTCAACATAATCCATTACTTCTTGATAGACAAAAGCTACGGCTTCTCCCTTTTCCTTATCTGATAAGTTTTTCAACTTCTCCGATTCATCAATCTGCTGCGTAACAATTTTACCAATATAGCGATCTAAAATACTTGGAGAGAAATCCGAGAAACAATCATCGATGAATTCTTCCATTGGATAGCCAACTTCATTTTCCCAGCCCGGATTTTTAAAGTCCCCAGTAAAGAATTCTTCCTTGATCTGCTTCACAATATCCGGATATTCCTTAACTAACTCTCCTTGTCCCGTGAGAGTCAGATAGTCCGCAATATATTCTTCTGTCTCCCCAAAGTAAAACCAGCCAACAGACCTCCCGCTGATCTTAGCCACCTTCTCGATCACATCAAGCGGTGCTAAATTATATCCTTGGACATAAGAACTGATTGTCGGCTTCTTCAATCCAAGTCGACTACCAAACTCTGTAAAAGAGATATTCATTTCATCCTTGATCAGCTTTAGTCGTCTCCCGACTTTTTCTTTATTTGGTTGTAACAATCCAAACATTTCTGATCCCTCCTATATGATTTCATATACAGCATACCACACGTATATCGTTTCGTATATATTTTTCCGCAAAAACTATTGACACCGTATTTAAAACCGTATATGATGTAAATGTAGAGGTACCACTACATTTTTTTAAATCGAACGTATATCAAATCGTATATTAGAAAGGAAGAAAAAATATGCCGATCAAAATCAGTGATTTAACCTTACCAAAAGAAAAGTTAGAAAAAGAGTATCAAGTCGTTAGTGTCTCACGATGGCAAAAAGATGGAGAAATTTTGGGATGGAGCTACGAGTGTATCTTACCCAAGCTGCGTTTTGAAAAGATGAGTGTAAAAATTGGAAGCGCTGAACCAGTCGTAACGCTGGATGAACTTGAGAAAAATGGGATCGCGACGGTCACTTTTAACAATCTTTCGATAAAACCTTGGGGACGGGCAAATGGTCAGTTTGTCAGCTATGGATTATCTGCGACGGCAGACTCAGCAGTTTTACTGACAAAACAACCAACAGAGAATCCTAGCAATCATTCAAAAGAGTCACGCAACTAATATCCCTGATCGTTTGTTGGGTGTTTTCGGAATGGGCGGCTGGCGTCAGCCAAAAGCCGTTCATTCCGAAAAAAACCGCACAACAAATGAGCAGTCTAGCAGGGCTGCGTAGCAGTTCTGCTCCTTTACTTGATTTATAGGACAACATCTGTCGAAAAAAGTTGTTCTCGTTCATTGAAAACTAAATAACCTTGAAGTATGTCAGGAGCGATGATGATTGCTAAAAGCTTACAATCAAAAAATCATTGAAACTCCTACGTATACAGAAATTTGGGAATACGAAAAACCGATTGTTTACAAAGTGGATGAAAAGAAAAATGAAGAATATGAACATCAAACACCTGAATGGATCAACAACTTAAATGAGCCCAATAAAAAATATGACGAGCTAACAGCAGAAAAACAATATGACAGCTTAAAAAGAAAACAAAAACACTATAAAAATATGCGCTTTGAAATTGCTCGCTTGATTGATATGAATTTCGACGACAACACAAAATTTCTCACACTCACCTTTAAAGAGAACATTCAAAACATTGAAACCACGAATGATGAATTCAAAAAATTTATTAAACGATTAAACTACCAAACTTATAAAACGAAAAAATCCCAGATCAAGTATTTGGCCACGTGGGAAAAGCAGAAACGCGGTGCTATCCATTACCACATTGTCTTGTTCTCCTTCCCTTTCGTCCCTCATGAACGACTGATGAAAATTTGGGGGCATGGATTGGTTTGGATCAATAAGATCGATGTAGATGCGGTGGAAAATCGCGGAAGATACCTCAGCAAGTATTTTGACAAAGATTTGGACCTCAAAGAGCATAAGAAAAAGGCCTTCTTCAAATCGCAAAATCTCAAAATACCGAAAGAAACAAAAAGACTGACCGAACAAGAATACGATACAAATGGTCAAGAAGTTCTCCACACGAAAAATTATATCCGGCGATCACCAAAATTTTCTGAGGAACTTAATGAATCGGGTGCCCTTGAACAGGTCGTCGAATTTGAAGAGAGTAACGTGAAATATACAAAAATAAAGAAAGATAAGAACACAGAAACTCATTGAATTCATCATTCGTGGTTTCAATGTTCTTGTATTTGAGAGGTGAGTGTTATGAAGTCAACAATATGTAAGGATGATCTATTAAGTTTAGGCTACAAACCTCATACTGCTAAGATGATCGTTCGACAAGCAAAACAGATTATGGTACAAAAAGGGTATCCGTTTTACAACAATAAACGATTGGGCTATGTTCCAAGAGAGGTTGTAGAAGAAATCATAGGCGTTTCTCTTGAAGGAGAGAATCACAGTGCCTAAAACAAAATATGTAGGTGTCTATCGGGATAAAAACGGGAAATATTTTTACCAACTGGAATTGGGAATCGACAAAGCAACTGGCAAGCGAATTCAGAAAAAAGGACGCAAAGATCAAAATGGAAAGCCATTTGAGTCTGCCAGAGAAGCCTATAAAGAGCTAACTCGATTGAAAAATGATTTTATGCTCCAAAATGGTTACATCAATTACAAACTGACTTATGCCCAATTCATGGAACAAAAATATATTCCCTACTATCGGTCAAGTGTTGAACGCAGCACATGGAATTCAAGACAAACTGGTTTGGAACAAATCAAACAGCGTTTTGGAGATATGAAGCTTCGAGAAATCACTGTTGAGGATTGCGAGAATTATCGAATCTGGCTATTGAACGACAGTGGTTACTCTCAATCTTATTGCTCCCTAATGTACGGAATGTTTCGTAAAACATTGGACTATGCAGTGACGTTGAATTTCATGAACGAAAATATTTCCAAACGAACCAAAGCCATATCTAAAGGTAAATCCATTGTTCCTTATTGGACCAAAGAAGAATTTCAAAAAGTTCTAGCAACAATCTTCATTGATGATTTTTACGAACACATGAGCTTCGTGCTAATCTGGTTGTATTATATGACTGGAATTCGTGTCAGTGAAGGTCTAGCACTCCATTGGACTGATGTAGATTTGAAGAGAAAAAAACTGCGTATCCATCATACACTCGACATGAAAAATCAAAACGACTTTATCAGAAAGCCTTATACCAAAACAGAAAGCGGTATGCGCACAATCTCACTGGATGATGATACGGTCAGAATTTTGAAACGCTGGAAAAGCGTCCAAAAGAAACATGGTGTCGAACATTTTATCCTAAGTTACACCGACTTACCTTTATATCGTTCCACCGTTCAGCGAATCATTGAGAGATACGCAAAACTAGCTAACGTTCCTGCCATTCAAGGCAAAGGATTGCGCCACTCTCACGTAAGCTATTTGATCAACGAATTTAACGCAGATATTTTAGTCGTATCACAACGATTGGGCCATTCCAGCCCAGAGATCACTTTGAAACACTACGCTCACCTGTGGAGTAGAAATGATGAAAGTATCGCCGATCAGATGGCTGGCAACATCATTTTCAACTTTGCAAAGGAGTCAAAAGTTGATTTCAATGGTAATCAGGCAGTAAAAATATAACACTGCCAAATCCCTGCCAAGATGGATGTTATCTTTTATGGATGTTGTTAAATCAACGTTTATGGAGGGTTGACTTACATCGAGTGGGAATAAAGTAGTAACCTCACTTGGTTGCAAAATGTTGATTTAACAGCTTTTTAGTTCACTTAGAATGGATAAAAAAGATCTATTTTGATTAGGTTCCCCGCCAAAATCCCGCCAGAGAACTCTGACGGGATTTTTAATTTAGGCTTTCTTTGGTGGAGGTTCCTGTCAAAAAAATCAAGCTAAAAAACATATTTTAGCCTTTGACACATTTTTTATTACACAAAAACATTCACATAACCACTTGAATATTAATTAGAATGTGGCTGAAAACTCTATCAAAATATTATATCCTCTAAAAAACAAATGGAGTGAAAGTCTCGATAACACCAACTCGATAATACGAACTTACCGATGAACAATGGGACCAGATGCACAGGCTCTTTCTAAGTTACCGAACAGGGTAACCTCCTAAGTTAGATAACCACACAGCCTTCAATGTACTTCTTTGAATCGCTCTGAGTGGTACAGTGCCGAAGGAGCGCTAGGGTTCTTGAAAAACGATCTATACTCACTTTTGTAATTGGCGTGACAGCGGAGTACTATTGACTATCTTTCAAGTTCTTCAGATCGAGCTAGGCTTTTAAAACATTAGTATCGATTCATCTTAAATAAAAGCGCATCAACATAGTGCCGGTGCTAAAAAACGCCGTACTAAGCGGAGTAAACCAACGCATAGATATTACCACGGTGGCAAAACAACCAAAATCCATAATTTGGTGCATGGACTAGAAAACCCTCTTGTCTTTCTTTTAACTGAAGGACAAACTCATGATGCAGTTTCAGCAATCAAGCTATTGAAAAACTTTGATCTTTCGAGGATCAACATTCTAGTCGACAAAGCATACGCCACGAAGGGTATTCACCTAAAGAGAACCCTAAGGAACCTTGGGATATCGATTGGAATCTTTAAAAGGAACGTCACCTTGTAGAATGTTTTTACAACAAGATCAAACATTTTCGTCGTATCGCTACACGATATGATAAGTTGGCAAAATCACTTTTGTCTTTTGTTTATGCGGAAGCTATTTTTAAATTGACTCAACAATAAGTTTCTAGACACACCCTAAATAGCCTCAAAAGTTGAACTGTAAATTTAACTTTTGAGGCTATTTAAATTTATATAACTTTTTTTGAAACATTGTGTGTAGAACAATCTAATCAGCAGTTATTTTAAACTATATTTTTTTCGTAAAATGGTTACTGAACCAAAACCTAATAAAATAATCCCTCCAATAACACTAAAAATAGTTGACTTACTTTCTCCTGTCTTAGGAAGAGTATCACCATTATGAGATTTAGTAGCTTTTACAGTATTTTTTTCTATTAAATTATTGTTCACTTTATTACTTAATGAGGTTATTCTAGTTTGATTTTCTGCTACGTTCATTTTACTTGGTGTTTCCGGTGTTTCCGGTGTTTCCGGTGTTTCCGGTGTTTCCGGTGTTTCCGGTGTTTCCGGATCAATTGGAATAGGACATACTTCGTTTTGCCAAATTATTGAAGGTTCTGTTTTAGAAGATTTTATATATTTTGAATCAGCATTCAATTCATCTGACTTCCAAGTTCCTATTACTCTTGCCGATGTTACTTTTAAGTCTTTACTAAAATCCTGCGGAACATCAAATGTTTTACTAAAAATCATACCAAAAGCACTGTAACCTACTATATTTCCAAAATTAATTGTAGCAACATTACCATTAAAAGAAATGTCTAGTGGAACTAAGTAATTAGTATATATATTGTTATTATTTGTTACAGCCGGATAGTATCGATTAATAACCCAGTCCGTTACATTTGTCACTGAGACATTATCATATGGCAAAGTTACAGTTAATACAGCATTATTAATTGCATAGTCTGTTGCAAATACAACTCTCCAATTTTGAGTTTTAGTAGCGTCGTTAGGACCGTTTTGCCAATGCTGAACTTCTAAATTACCTGGTCCATACAAATCTTCATCAGTATTAGAGCTATCAGTACTAGGGTGGTTGTTAGGATTTTTGACTTTTTCAAGATATCCATTGTTAGAATAATCATCTAAGTTAGTATCCATAACACTTTTTGCATTTAAATCAACTTCATCAGTATAAGACTTCGTTATTTTATCACCTATACATTCACCATTACCTCTTGGAATATTTTTTTCGATAATCTCATCAATTTTAGGAACATATCCATTAACCTCTTTGAAGTATGTTAATTTCCCATCATTATCCGTATCTTTATTGATATTGCTATCATTAGTAGGTTCTGAATTCATCTGAACATTCTCATATTTTTTTTCAGCATACGACTTCTGACTTATTTCATTAGAAGTTGCTGCTTCTGAAGTTGCTGCTTCTGAAGTTGCCGTTTCTAAAGTTGCCGTTTCTGAAGTTGCTGCTTCTGAAGTTGCCGTTTCTAAAGTTGCCGTTTCTGAAGTTGCCGTTTCTGAAGTTGCCGTTTCTGAAGTTGCCGTTTCTGAAGTTGCCGTTTCTGAAGCAAAAACTTGTGAAGAAAATAAATTACCTGACATAAGTGATATTAAAAGAACCGCACTGAAACACTGAACTCTTTTAACTTTCATTTTATCCATCCTTTCAAATTTTCTTCATTATATCATAAACCTGTACATCAATTCTAGCTTCCTTCTAGTTCTAAATAAAACGCATTTAGTTAACCCTCTTTTTCTCTTGAAACATTTCTAATGATTTTTTAGTTATGAATTATATTTTGCTTGTATAGACGTAATCTATTCATTTCAACCTGTAAGAAAGCCTTTTATAAATATTAATAAAATACTCATTATTTTTCACTAATGTTTGACTTGCTTCTTTTGCCGTAATCAATTGTGATAAGTTATTGTTGAAATTATCAGGAAAGATAAGCGTACCGCCAAATTTCGATAGTTAAATTTATTCAGAATTTCATACTTATTATTTCCATAATCCTAGGATAGGTGTTTCTTTCGATACTATTTTTTCTTTTAAATTTTGCATGATTTTCTTTAGGATACGGCTGAAAACTCTATCAAAATATGATATTCTCTGAAAAAAATGGAATGAAAGTTTCGATAACACCAACTCGACGATACGAACTTACCGATGAATAATGGGGCCAGATGCATGGGCTCTTTCTAAGCTACCGAACAGAGTAACCTCCTAATGCAATCTGTAACTCTTCCCTATCGTTTTTTGTAGATTAGCTAGTGTCATCTGATGCTTTGTAAAAACATCACAATTATTTTTAATCTGAAGGTGACGAATGAAAATTGTTCCTTCAGTATCAATTGCAACCAATCTGTGTTTATACTTTGTGACATCAATTCCAACATATATCATCGATCTGCACTCCTCTTTGCTTAAAATTACACTATGTTTCACTTACTCTTTTCCTGTGTAACCTTGTGATCACTCAAGCGTCATGAACGTATATCATACACTAACAAACTTATTACCCATTAGACGGCCAGAGTCTAAACAAAACAGTAATCCAGTAAATTCTGGTGGATATCATACTAGTCCACAGTGCTTAACTCAATTATAGTTAAAATAACTTCAGATTAGAATAGAACAACTGAACAATTGAGTACCTTAAATATACAAAAATTGTTATCATTTAGTCACTTCTTTAGACAAAATACTATCGCGTTAGTAACACGGGGGTACCAAACTCATTGAAAATCCCTTTGAGGGTTGCTACGAAAGGCTTCACGAGCACTCTTTAAAGATTTGTTTTTTGTCAAAATTAACTAAATAGTAAACCAAAAGACGTGTGAACGAACCGGCTTTCAGCGGAAGAGCCGAGTTCGTTTACACGTCTTTTTTGTGTTTTCTCAAAAATGAAACTTTTCCGAAATGAGTTGATTGAGATTCAAATAGTTTAAGAATCTCTTACAAGTTAAATTAATTACCTGTGGTTTCGAAAAATTCCTCTACTCAGATTGTAGTAGTAATGGAAGGGTAATCACCCACAAAGAAAATTATGAGAATTTCCACATTTTAGGGACATTGTGACAATTCAAATTGTTCTTATTAGTGAAAGGATGGAAAAAACGTGTGCTTAATTCGCGCCCCTACTCTATTTTGTTTCAACCAACTGAAATAAAAAACTAAATTAAAACCAAAGGAGAAATACACATGTCAAAAAAATTAATGATTCAAAAAGAAACTAGTATCTCACTCAATGATTCAGAAACAATCAATCTGGCTAGTCTACGTTTCGACCTCAAACAATTCAAACTCCCTCAACGTTTTGTTGTAGCCAAAAGCGATATTCAAATGCGGATGGAACGTGAACAAAACCACGTTGGCGAACGTGTGGAAACCGGGTTAATGACACTCACCTTCAAAGTCTATGATCGGGCTTTTGTCGAACTGGTTCTAAATAACGGCGGAACAGAACTGGGCTCCCCGATAACGATTGTGGTTGAGCATCAAGAAGAATTACCAATTTTAGATAACTATGAGGACGGCGAATTAATTCCCATTCGCTTTAATGGCTTAAATATCTATCCCCGAAAAATTCAGAAAAAGTCATTTGTGGGAGAAGGTCAGCCGATGATTGATACGTGGCAATTTGCAGCGTTGAAAATCAGCGCCGATTCCTATCAACTAGGAGAAGTAAATGAACCAAATACTCCGGCAAAGTAATGAATGTCTGATTGATTTTCTACGCTTTTCATTACCGGATGCTTCAATGGAAAAAGTTGCGGACCTATTGGGAATTTCCCTTTCAGACTTCACTTCGGAAAAGAAAGGGAGTCCTTTTCCCACTTATGATTCTCACTATTCCTTTGCAGATATTATCATTCACCAAAGTGACCACCACAACAATCTGTTAGTAAACTTATCTGGTCAAGGTTGTCGCCAATATGAAGAATATATGTCTAGTGTGGAAGGTTGGCATTGGCAGAAGTTCTTAGTCACCATTCTAAAAGCCAAAGGAACCGTTACTCGTGTCGACTTGGCAATGGATTTATTTGATGGCTCCTCTCCTCCTGTGGCTATGCTTCAAAAATACGTGAAGAATGGCCAACTTAGCTCTCAAATTCGCTACTTTCGAGAAGTGAACAGCGGGCAATTACAGAAAGGTGTTCTGACTGGTCATACCCTCTATATTGGCGCTCAACCTCAACTACTGCGGATTTATGATAAAAAGCAAGAAATCCGCGATAAAACGGGTGAAATCGCCCAAGTCAACGAATGGGTCCGCTGGGAATTGGAATTAACCGATCATAAGGCTCGGCAAGCCGTAGAAAAGATTGCAAAGGGAACGCCACTAAACACGGTAATCCGTGGCATTTTTGCTTCCCATTACAGCTTCAAGACCAAACCCAAAGGACCCGTCAATTATCACAACAAAGCTCGCTGGCCGAATATGAAGTGGTGGGACAAATTTGTGGGAAGCATTCCAAAAATCCCCTTACGCGTGGTTCGTGAAAAACCAACTTTTTCCAAAAAGAAATCATGGCTAGAAAATGCCACCTCGAAATCTCTCGCCATGGTCTATGAAGCTTTTCTTCAAGCCTATGGATCTGATCAAGCAGAAGTCTATTTGAGAGAATTATTAGCCAAAGGAAAAGAGAAATTTACGGAAACAGATCAGACCTTTATCGAACAAAAAATACTGGAATTGGAGAATGAAGATTCTTACTAAAGGACGTGAAATTGATGGCACCATTTATCGATAAAAATGAACTAATGGAACAGGGATATCCGAAACATACGGCACAAAATATCATTAGACAATCAAAAGAAATCATGGTACAACGAGGATATCCATTCTATATGAACAAGCGCGTTGGACGTGTGCCAAAAGAAGTTGTTGAATCAATTCTAGGTTG
Source organism: Enterococcus malodoratus (assembly GCF_027659535.1). NCBI lineage: Bacteria > Bacillati > Bacillota > Bacilli > Lactobacillales > Enterococcaceae > Enterococcus > Enterococcus malodoratus. The sequence goes on from NZ_JAQDPG010000006.1 coordinate 162,562, forward strand.
TGAACTAGAGTCGGAGGAAAATAGCAATGGCTAAAACGAAGTATGCAGGAGTTTATGTAGATAAAGAAAATCAGTTTTACTATGAAACAGAGCTAGGTACCGATCGTATAACAGGAAAAAGACTGCGTAAAAAAGGCAGAACGGACCAATCTGGAAAAAAGTTCACGACTGCCCATGCAGCCTACAAAGAATTGATTAGGATAAAGAGAGAATATCATCAAGTCCAAAAATATGCAAACTACCATCTAACCTATGGTGAGTTCATGGATAAGGTCTATATCCCGGCATACAAAACAGATGTTGAAGAAAGTACTTTTTCAGTCCGAAAAAAGACCTTAGAAAATATTCGTGACCGCTTTTCAGACAAACCTTTACGCGAAATCAACATGGAAGATGTACAATCCTATCGAACCTGGCTACTAACTGAAAAGAATTCAGGTGGTGCAGATTATTCACAAAGCTATGCTAGTCTGATTTTCAGTATGTTCAGAAAAAGCTTAGATATGGCTGTGACTATGCAATATCTTGAGAGTAATATTTCAAAACGTGTGAAGGCTATCCCAAAAGGAAAATGCAATGTTGCTTATTGGACAAAAGATGAATTCGAAAAAGTGATTGCAACTATTTGCATCGATGATTTTTACGAGCATTTGTGTTTTGTCATGCTATGGGTGTATTACATGACAGGAGTGCGTGTAAATGAAGGCACGGCTTTGTGGTGGGATGACATTGATTTTAGGAACAAACGTCTTAGAGTCCACCATATGCTAGTTACACGAAGTCGCACAGATTGGGATCGTAATGATTACACGAAGACAGATGATGGCAAGCGCACAATTGTCTTAGATGATGATACTCTTGCAATTCTATCAGCTTGGAAAAAGCGCCAAAGCCAAGTAGGGATTCATGATTTTGTCTTCTCGTATGATGGATTTCCAATGATTAAGTCCACTATTGGAAGAATCATTAAGCGTTATGCAAACTTTGCCGGTGTTCACAAAATCCAAGCAAAGGGATTACGGCATTCTCATGCTTCATTCCTAATCAATGAGTTCAATGTTTCAGTACTAGTCCTTTCCAAACGAATGGGTCATTCAAGCCCAGAAATCACACTAAAGCATTATTCACATATGTGGTCAGGTGCAGATGAAGGTATCGCAAAGGAAATGTCCGGTAGCATCAAGATTCAAACTGCTAAAAAGACAAAGATTGCATTTAACGGGAATCAAACCATAAAAAAATAAGAATAATCTAGTTTCCCGCCAGAATCCCCGCCAAGAAGTATACAAAGTGCTTGAAATAATGATTTAACAGTGTTTCAAGTTCACCTGTGACATTGGAGTGGGAATAGATTAAAAAATCAAATTGAGTGTAGACATATTTTGTTGCGATAAACACTTAAATGCAATGAACCCCACCAAGAATTTTTTTGGTGGGGTTCATTTGTTTATTTTAGTGGTGCTTTTTCTATTCGGAAAAGCTAAGAATTTACGATATTCCTTCCTAATTGGAACCAGAGATTACCCTCTCAGACTGCTACATGTCAATTTTCTTTTAACCCAACGTGATATACTGTATTTCACATTTTTCAAAAAGCGTCTAAGGTTTTCCTGAAATTTTTTTGAAATAATAATTTAGTATTTGCTTGACTTTTCATTTTTAGGGGAGTAATCTAGCAACAATCAATCGAACAACAAAAAGCAAAGATAAGGACATGATTCCATTAGTATCGACTTTCAGAGAGTGAAGCCTTGGCTGCGAGCTTCTAGTGAGATTTTTTGGAATTACTACCTTTGAGAAATCAGCAAAAAACTGATCGCACGATATACGTTATAATATCGCAATGAGCCAAGAAAATACGTAAGATAGATGTGTTTCTTGGGAACATGGGTGGTAACACGTTAACTAAACACGTCCCTTTTTAGGGGCGTGTTTTTTTATATATTTTTTTAACTAAAATAGAGAATGGAGTTGAACAAGTATGTCAAACAATGAAGTTGAAATCGTATTTCCAAATGGAAGCAAAAAAATGGTGGTGGCAGGAACTACATTGTATGAAGTAGCAAAAGAAATAGATGCTGATGCAGTCATTGGAAGTATTGACGGTACTTTGTCAGACTTGCTTTCTCAAATTGATAAACCCAGTCACGTTGCGTTCTATGGAAAAGATAGCCAAGAAGGTCTAGCAGCAATACGCAGGAGTATCGGTTTGGTTTTCAGTCAGGCGATCAAAGAACGTTATAAAAAAGTGTCCATTTCTGAAATACAGCTCGACGAAAATGGCTTTTTTGTCGATATGCGTCTAGATCAATCACTGAGTATTTTAGAATTTAAAGAGATCGAACAAGGCATGAAGAAAATTCAAAAAAACAGCGGACTGATCAAAAAACAGGAAGTGATTGTTCGTGAAGCTAAGGAGATTTTTGCAGACAACGACTTACAAGTAGAACTCTTGAATGCTCTACCAGCAGACGATCAAGTAGCTATTTACCAACTGGGAGACGTGTTCACTTTTTCAAAAGAACCATTTGCACTAGATGTACATCACATAAAGGACTTCAAGCTGTTAAAAGTTTCCGGCGCTTACTGGCAAGGAAATTCAGACAACGAGATGTTGCAGCGAGTGAATGGTGCAGTATTTTCTTCTAAGGAAGATCTAGCTGAATATCTGCATTTCTTAGATGAATCCGAAAAACGCAGTCATCAAAAATTAGGAAAAGAATTGAAGCTGTTTATGTTTTCCGAAGAGGCTCCTGGGATGCCCTTCTATCTATCGAATGGACAAACTGTTCGCAACGAGTTAGAGAAATTCTTGCGGGAATTGCAAACAAGATATGATTACGATGAGGTCAAGACTCCTTTAATAATGAATGAGCGCTTATGGAGACGTTCCGGACATTGGGATCATTATAAGGACAATATGTACTTTACGAAAGTGGATGATCAAGATTACGCGTTGAAGCCAATGAATTGCCCTGGTCACTGCATGATTTATAAAGATGCGGTTCGTTCATATCGTGATTTACCGATTCGAATGGCAGAATTTGGTCAAGTTCATCGCCATGAATTCAGCAGTGCGTTAAATGGTTTGCTTCGAGTTCGTACATTCTGCCAAGATGATGCGCATATCTTCGTTAGTCCCGATCAAATTAAATCCGAAATTTCATTGGCATTAAAAATAATCGATGAAGTTTATAAGGTCTTTGGATTTGAATATTCGGTTGAATTGTCTACTCGTCCCGATGATTTCATGGGAGAGATCGCAATGTGGGATAAAGCGGAAGATTCATTGAAAGAAGTCTTAGACAGCTTGGGCTATAAATACGCGATCAATGAAGGCGACGGTGCTTTCTACGGTCCTAAAATCGATATCCATATCAAGGACGCGTTAAATCGCAGCCATCAATGCGCAACTGTTCAATTGGATTTCCAAATGCCAGAAAAATTCGACCTAAGTTTCATTGATCAAAACAATGAAAAACAACGTCCAGTTATGATTCACCGTGCGGTATTCGGTTCTTTAGATCGTTTCTTTGGTATCTTAATTGAACATTATGCCGGAGCGTTTCCTGTTTGGTTAGCACCAAAACAAGTAGAATTATTATCCGTCGCAGAGAAGCACGGAGACTATGTCGATTCGCTTTATCATGAATTTCAAGAAAAAGGAATTCGAGTATCAAAGGATGTCCGTAATGAAAAATTAGGCAAAAAAATCCGTGAAGCCGAACTACGAAAAGCTCCATATATCTTAGTCATAGGCGATCATGAAATGGATGGAAACGAGTTCTCTGTTAGAAAACGCGGTTCACAACAAATCCAAAAAATGAGCAAAGAAGCCTTCTTCGACCTAGTTGGCAAACAGATAGCTGAAAAAGTGCATAATTTTTAGAGTCTAGCAACAATACAATAGATAATATGTTCGGATTCGACTGAAGAATCTGCCAAGAAAACTCTTGGCAGATTTTTTAGTTATCTAAAGGAAAAAAGAAGTTCTGCTCTTTTTTAGTTTTCGTCTCCCCTCTAACAAAGTATTATTCTTAAAAATTTAGACTTTAGACTTGAATAATTGGCTAGAATACGAAAATATGATTATAGAAAACTTTCCGCGCTCTATGATAGAACCAGGAGAAATCTACAGGAGGTGAGCTTTTTGGGTACCGCGAAAGAGTCATCTAAACAAAGCTATCAGCGTTTAATCAACAAAACCGAGGACTACATCGAGCAGCATCTTGCAGATCCTATATCTTTAAGCGACTTAGCAAAAAATGCTCACTTTTCAGAGTTTCATTTCCATCGGATCTTTAAAAAATATTCTTCAGAGACGTTGAAGGAATTTGTGACAAGATTTAAGTTGGAACGTGCCGCGATCTTTTTATGTGTCACGTCTTCCCTTTCGTTAACCGAGATTGCTTTAAATTATGGTTATACTGATGCGAGTTCTTTTAGTCGCGCGTTTAGAAAGCACTTCGGTCTTAGTCCTTCGAAGTATCGGAAACAGCAAGAAATGACAAGAAACTTTAAAAGGGACATGGAATAATAGAGTCATTCTTAAAGAAGACGGAGGACGTACCAATGATTGAGCCTAAGAGTATTACAACAGAAAATTTGGAAGACTTGAGAATCATCTATATTCGTTTTAGAGGAAGCTATGCAGCATTTAGGAAACAGAGTCGAAAGCTGTTCAACGAACTGTTTGAATTTGCGACAAAGAATGATCTCATCGTCGAAAATGAAACTAAGATGTTAACCATTTACGATGATAATCCATTTATTACGGATGATAAGAATTTGCGCACCAGTGTCGCAATGACTATTCCAAATGATCGACCCGTACAAGAAACTGGCAACATCTGCCTGTCTAGTATTTCAGGAAGATTTGGCGTTGGTCACTTTGAACTATCTGCGAAAGAGTACGGAGATGCTTGGCAGTATATGTATCAAGAATGGCTCTTTAAGGATGATCAGAAAGCGCGCGATGCCGTGCCTTTTGAATTATTCGTTACTGAGCCGCCGAAAAATTTCAAAGACAAAAGCCTCACCGACATTTATATTCCAATAAACTGAAAGGTTCTTTCATCAAAAACCCTGCTAAAAAAATCTTAGCGGGGTTCGTTATTAGTTAAAAAACTTCATCGTAATCCCATTCGGATCAACGACTATCAAGCTGCCATCTTCGGCCTTGGTGTAATCTATCTGTGTTTCCCAATGCTTTTCTAGACGGTCCAGCTCTGCTTGATTTGGTACGGAGAAGCTGAAATAATCCAATCCTAAATCATTTTCTGTCATCGCAGGAATATTTTTTCCTAACCAGACATTGGACCCGATATGGTGATGGTAATCGCCGGTGGCGAAAAATTTGGCTTGATCGCCAAAATTATTTTTCAAAGACAGGCCTAAAACTTCTGTAAAAAATTCCTCTGTTTGCATCAGATCAGCTACTTTTAAGTGGACGTGACCAACAGTCGTTCCCATCGGAAATCCAGTCCACACGCCATCACCAGCAGCGATCACAGCCTCGGCATCCATCTCTAGTGTCACGCCAACGATCTCACCATCTGCACGGATGTCCCACTCACTTTGGGGCTTATCACGGTATACTTCGATGCCATTGCCTTCTGGATCATTTAAATACAGCGCTTCGCTATATCCATGATCACTGGCACCGATCAAGGGAGCTTCAACCTGTAAATAATGGAGCAACGCATTGCCTAAATCTTTTCGACTAGGCAACAGAAAAGCCACATGAAACAACCCTGTTTTTGGTGTTATAGGTAAAGGATTCTGCACTTTATTCAATTCCAATAATACCGTATCCCCAATACCTAGAATACTTTGGGTTGCGCCTTGCTCTAAAACTTGTAACCCAATCACTTCTTGGTAAAAATTGGTCATCTTTTCTAAATTCGCTACTTTCAAAGCTACCTGTCCAATGTGAGCGGCGGCATTTAATTGAAATGCGGGAATAATAACTGTCATGGTAAAACCTCCTGAATGATCTCGATTAATTAATCTCACTATATTACCTTACTATTTGTAAGTAAAATTCCCTGCTTATCTTTTACTGGAATTCTGATTAAATGCTATCGCTTGTTTAATCTATTTTTCGAAAAAGTCACTTAACTTGTCTAAAAAACAATTCTCTCTTATACTTATCAAAAGTAAGTAAAAGAAGGTGCACTCATGGCAGCATTTCACCACATTTCATTATTAACCAAAGATCGGCATGAAAATGTCCGTTTTTATACAGAGATTTTGGGTCTGCGTTTTGTTAAGAATTCGGTCAATCAAGAAAATCATCGGATGCTTCATTACTATTATGGAGATTATCAGGGATCGCCAGGCAGTGTCGTGACTTTTTTTATGGTGCCCTATTTAGGGAATCGCTATGACAACCAGCAGTTTATCTCGACGATCGGTCTGAAGCTTCCGCAGGATAGTTTGGCTTATTGGCAAGATCGCTTAGATCACTATGACATTTCTTATACCACGAATGATCGGCAGTTGCGCTTCTATGATTCAGATCAAGTATCAGTTGTTTTGACTGAGACGGATCTGCCGCCATTGCCATTGGAGCAGCAAATCAAAAATGAGATTCCAGCGGAGAAGCAGATTTTAGGCTTGAACTCTAGTCAGATCCACGTTGGCGATCCAGCTGCGACCAGTGAATTTTTTGAAAAACTTCTCGGCTGGACTACGGTGGATCAGCGTATTCAATTGAATGCGACGGACTTTCTTGATATTTTGCCGACGAAATCAGAGGAAGATAGTCGGATGGGACGAGGCAGTGTGGATCACATTGCGTTTGCTGTTGATAATGATGCAGAGCTGGAAAAGCTGCATCAAAGAGCGAAAGAACAAGGTTGGAACATCGAAAAGCTGGTTTCGCGCGGTTACTTTAAGAGTCTCTACATTCGCGAACCTGGCGGGAATCGGATGGAGTTCGCCACTCTTACACCCGGCTTTACGATCGATGAACCTTTAGAAAGTTTAGGCGAAAGCTTTGCCCTGCCGCCATTCTTGGCTGATCAACGGGCGGAGATCGAAGCCCAGCTTTATCCAGAAAGTTAAACACAAAAGACTTTGCAAACTTGCTTTGAAGCGGCTTCGCAAAGTCTTTTTATGTTATCCAAGAAAAATCAGTACTTCGATGGCAACAAAAATCCCAATCAGCAAGACTTTTCCTAATGGATGATAGGGATTGATCGCCCAGCCGACCCCAAAGGATTTCGGAATGATCAATGGTGCATATTTTCCGCTGACCTTATCATCTTTTGGGATGACTACAAAGAAGCGTATGATCGAAAAGCTGAACACGATGCCTACGATCAGCATCCCCCATAGCTTCTGATTCGGTAAATCCGGTGCCCGACTCACTATAAAAGCGAACAGAACCGTCAGCGAAAGCAGGACTATAAACACCCCATCAAAAATTTTTCTTCGGTTGGTTCGTTTAACAAGTTCTGCATCCTTCTTCATCTTGTCCATGAATCGTTCATCTCCCTTCAACAAATCGTCCAAGGAAATGTTGTAGTAATCGCTGATCGAAAGAATCATCGGAATATCCGGGAAATTTCTCCCTACCTCCCAATTCGAGATCGTCTGTCGTGAGACGTGCAGATGGTCCGCGACCTCCTGTTGGGTCAATCCTAATGACATTCGTTGGGCTTTTAATTTTTCTCCTAGCAATTGAACATTCCCCCTAAATCAAAACTACTTGTTGAAAAGATAAGTTACAAGCAACGTACCAAAGCACCGTCAAAAAGACAAGCTAGATTTACAAGCATCGTTGATTTAACAGCGATACTTGCGGTTAAAAAGCTGTTGCTGTTTTGATTAGTATAACAAGAAATCATTTTATCTCTTGTTCTCTTAAGAGTTCTTTTTGAATCGCTAGAAGCTCTTTGATCCTCTTTTCCTCTGTCAGTTTTCTTTTTACCTTCATTGCTTCTGTGACCTTTTTATTGGGCAGCACCCACATTAAAGGGACGATGGAACCAATGTAGATGAACAAGATCGGAAAGAAAAAGGTCCCGATAATTACCAACACATTGACGGCCAATGCCGCATATATTTTTCTGTCTTTTCCCCATACGGAATAAAAGAGCGTGCCTTCTCTATGGATACTTAATAGGGACATGAAGATTAAATAATACCCAAAATTAAAAATAAAGAACTCAAAAGCGAAAAAAACAGACGGAAATCGTTCTCCCCAGTGATCCCCTAACCAAGAGGCAGCGAAGGGATTAAGTGTGATACCAAAAATCATAAAGACATTTGCCCAAAGGACTTTAAAATCCACATGTTCTGCCAACCTGAATAACTGGTGGTGACTGACCCATGTGACAGCCAATATGAAGAAGCTGACCGTATAAACGAAAAATTTGTCTTCCATCCCCGCTAACGCATGAAGACTGCCGCTGGCTGGCGCATTTAAATCTAAAACCAACAGTGTCATGACAATCGCGATACACGCATCATAAAATGCTTCTACCCTCGATTTTGACATCAGCGTTCCTCCTTTCAAAATAAAAATGACGCATAGCAATTGGAATGGTCCGCCCAATCACTACGCGTCTTACGAATGATTTTCTAAATCTGAGATAGACCGCCATCCATTACTAGATCTGTTCCTGTAATGTAGCTTGAATTGTCACTCAATAGGAACAATGCTCCCTGAGCGATTTCATTCGTCTCGCCGATACGGCCTAGAGGAATCTTATTCGTGATAATGTCTTTTAACCCTTCATCGACTTCACCCGTCTCAACGTTAGATGTCATCGATGTCCGTGTAACCCCCGGACTTAGCGTATTCACCCGAACACCTTTGTCCAAAACGATCTTCTCTCCCCCGATACTGCGGGCTAGACTGCGGATTCCCGCTTTCGTCGCTAGATATAATGGGGTTCCGGGATGACCCAGCGCTTGCGCGGCGGATGAAGTCATCACGATCGAACTACGAGGATTCATCAACGGAAGCAATTTTTGAATTAGAAAGAACGGTGCTTTTATATTTACATTAAATAATTTATCAAAATCAGCAGGTTCAACATCCGAAAGCTCAGGCGATTCGTAAATACCCGCATTCGCAAAGATGCCGTCGATGGTGAGGTTCCGCTCACCCAATTTATCTCCGATGGTCAAAAGCTCTTCGGTATTTTCCATATCCATAAGTACCGTCTGAATTTGTTTAGCAAACTGCGGAAAATCAGCAACCAACTGTTGAAGTTTCTTTTCGCTGCGTCCGATGACGACCACATTCGCGCCATTTTCTAAAAACAATTTAACAGAATCATACCCGATCCCACTTGTTCCTCCAGTAACAACGATAGTCTTATTGCTTAGCATACTGCTCACTCCAATGTAGATCATATTTTTGAAACGAGAGAATAATAACATAGGTTATCCTTCGCGCAAAACGAAATGCTTCTGATTTATCTGTCTAAAATGCCAGCTTTGCGTATGCGCTTTTTTATATCTAAATAACGAAAAACAACTCCTATTGGTTGATGATTTTTTGCATCAAAATCAAGAAATACAAAAAAAGCCAACTTGAAAAAAACAAGTCAGCCTGCATTCTATTCATCATTTTCTGTTCAAGAACTATAGTACATCGAAAATTTCCACGCTTACTTCCTCGTGTTTATTCTCTGGTGAGAACCAAATCTCGTTCCATTTCGCCAGACTCCGCTCAAACCTAGTTCTTTCTTCATAATCCTCACGGGAATGATAGTAAATATCTAAAACAATATATACATCTTCGCCGTCGATTCTTTGAAACATCTCGATTTTATCATTGGTAACCTCTGACTGAAATTCCGGTTCGCTTGCTGACTGAGCAAACTTATCCATCAATTCAGCGAGATCTTCTTTTTTCGTTTTATACGTGAACACTACTTTAATCATAATAGCCCTCTCTCAATCCATTCGATTCTTAATCGGCAAAAACAATACTCCATTCATCGCGGTCAGCTAAAAATTCTGCCGCCAATGCTTGTGCGCCCTCTAAAGTATGACTCGCTGCCCAGCCGCATTGGATCGGATTACTTGCGGGAACCTCGGTGGCGGTCAACACATCTTTCATGGTCAACTCTACCACATCCATGATTTCAGCGATATTATCATGATTTAAAACCGTTAAGTAAAAACCTGTTTGGCAGCCCATCGGCGACCAGTCCACCACATAATCCGCATGGTTACGGATCAATTCAGCCGTTAAATGTTCTAAAGAGTGCAACGGTGCCATTTCCATATGTGCTTGATTCGGTTGCTTTAAGCGAACATCGTATTTCACGATCAAGTCTCCGTTCGCCCCGGTCTTTCTATCAGCTACTCGAATATAAGGTGCTTTCACCTTCGTGTGGTCCAAATTAAAACTCTCAACGTTCATTTTCATCTATACAACCTCCAGATTTTTTGCGTCCACGATCCAAACAAAGCCATTCATCTAGTGATACCTTATTTGAAAGTCCTTCGCGCTACCTATTCTATTAACTCAGTTATCAGGGATATCTTCCTAACAATAATCAATCCAAGCAAATTCACTCTGCGAATAGTTCCTTTCTTTCTAGCTATCCACTTCAGTCATAAAAGCTGGCATTTCCGTCAAACACTCACACCTCCCAAACCTGCTGTTCACCGAACAGTTCGCTCTTTGCCAAGTCATAATGTCCATGACTTAGCAAATCTGAAAAATAGACAGCGACACTTGCTGATTCGCTTCTAAATCTCAGCTCAATACTCTTCCCGCGAATAAATATCCTTTGATAAGTAGCGATCACCCGCATCGGGAAAAATCGTTACGACCCGACTTCCGACCGGCAGCTTCACAACCTCCGCTAGTGCGGCCACCATCGCAGCGCCTGACGAACTGCCGATCAAAGTCCCATGTTCCCGAGCCAGTTTCCGAGTCATAGCAAATCCATCCCCATCACTGATCGTAGCGAATCCGCTAATCGGCAAGCCTTCAAGAAATGCGGGAATAAACTCGACACCGATCCCTTCGATCTCATGACCATGACTCTCACCACCATTAAGGATCGAGCCTTCAGGTTCCACGCCAATCAAGCGAATAGAAGGATCACGTTCCAACAGATAACGAGCGACACCGCTGAAAGTTCCGCCGCTGCCGATTCCTGCAACAAAACTTGTGATATCTCCTCCAAGATCCTCCATTAACTCAGGTGCCAATGACTGATAATAAGCCGCTGGATTGGCAGGATTTTCAAACTGCAAAGGCAAATAGCTGTCAGAAATTTCAGCATGAAGCCTTTTCGCCTCAGCAATCGCACCGCTGATGCCCTCAGATGTTGGTGTGTGTACGATCTTCGCTCCTAGAGCTGTCATCAATGCCTGCTTCTCCAAACTAAACTTTTCCGGTACCACAAAAATAGTCGACAGCCCAGCTTCTAATGCGGCCAAAGCAACACCGATCCCTGTATTGCCAGCAGTCGGTTCAATAATGGTTGTCCCCTCTTTGATCTTGCCCTGAGCCATCCCTTCCTTAATCAAGTAAGTTCCTAAACGATCTTTGATACTGCCTCCCGGATTCAAATATTCCAGCTTGGCGTAAATCGCTGAACCCTCGGGAATTTCCGTAAAATGGTGATGAGTAAAACGCAGCATCGGTGTATGCCCAATGGCCGCCTGAATAGAATCAATGATCATAGTTACGCTCCTCATACGAAAGAATTTATATTTTGAAAAACAAAAAAAGGCGCTGACTATTAATCAGCACCTTGAGATTCCGCTATATCAATACCAAAAATCCCTAAAACTAGGGTATACAGGTATCAAAAACAATCGAAATTTGGGCAGTTAATAGACATGACAAAACGGTATGCTGCTTTTTAGCACCATACAATAACAGCAAGATTCAGTTGAAAATAGTTTGCTGAATGTCATGACTATACCTCCAAAAAATTTTAGAACTAGTACAATGTTTAAAAAAAATTACCATAGATAAAATTCACTGTCAAAGGAAAGACTCCTTGGCATTTGAATAAGAGATAGATCGACATATCGCGATTACGAGAAAAAATGGAAAATTGAATTCCTATTTTTTTCTAATAGTCGTTTTACTGAAAAAAGAAAGGTAAGGCTTCTCCTAAGATTTTAAATACTCAAGTTGCATATTGTAATTTTTTGTCCGTTTTCCTAACTGCTTGTATTTGTATTGAATTAGTCTACTTTTATCATCTTCATGCGTAGATAAAACTAATTGTGTATCTGAAAATTCTTCAGCAAGAATATCTGCGAAAGAATGAGCACTTAGTTCATCAATTGACTGGAGTGGATCATCTATTAAAATCAACTCCAACTGATTTTCTTTTGAATAGACTTTTCGAATAGCTAGTAATAATGATAGAACAACTCCATTCAATTGTCCCATACTTAATATATTAAAAATATCTGTGTCTTTATCCGCTACTTTAAAATAGACTTGAGTATCATTGACCTCTACATCAACCCCTAAACCCAATTGATAATTTTGAATTATTCTGCCACTGAAAATATAGAGCGGGATTCTTATTTTTTTTACGAATGCATTTTGATATTTCTTCAGAGCGCTAGTGTTGCAATTTAGAAGTGCCTCTAATACTGATACATATTTTATTGATTTTTCTTTATGTATCAAACTGTATTTTTCGTTTTTCTCAAGCAAATTCTTTATATCTAGTTGTTTCTTCACATATTTATCTAAATACTTGCTTTGGATATATATCTCTTTTTTTTCAATCATCTCAACTGTAATTTGAGGTTTTTTATTTTCGAAAACCTCTGAACATATGCCTTGATCTTTCCACTCCGCTAACTGTGCTTCTTCTAAGGATTCATCTGATTTTCTTAGTATCGAGAGCGGGTACTCTGTCATTTTTTTTACGAGTTCCTTCACTTCCGCATTGGCGATCGTTTCACTTAAAATGACATGCTGGAAGGCTTTTATCATGTCGCTGTTTGGTGTTTCAAATAGACACGCATCGATCATCGTGGTTGACGTGAATACTTCATGCCCTAATTGCCTCAATCTTTTTTCAAACGATTGTTCATTTAAGGTGTTCTTGGTTAATAGTAAAATCTGACTCATTCAGGTTCCTTCTTTCTATCATTCCATAGTTAAATACTGATGCTCTTTGGGTAATTCCGAAACTCGCCTTTCATTAGGCATTGATAAAAGTAAGCGTTCAATTGATAACCCTCACCCCAAAGCGTCATTACCGCATCTTCTATTCCATAAGCCTCGGACACTTTCTTTCGAATTCTCGCCACAGATGAGGATAGTTGGCTCAGTTTAGAATTTTGATTCTTCGACCGCCAACCGTGGCACAGTTCATCTCTTGCTAATGAAAGGTTTTCCGCCGCCATCAATCGATTAATAATGCCTTTTTCTAATTTGGTGAAATGAATGTCCGAAAAATAGAGCGGAAAAGCTTTCTTCTTAAAATCCGACAATGGTTGGTCGCCATAAAAAGGCTGAACCATCTGACCATTACTAAACTCGATCTGGTTTAAAAGCGTCTTATGGATTAATTTTTCGCGTAGCCTTTCTAAAGATGTGCTGGCTAAAATCCAGTCAAAGATATGCCAGTTGCTCCATTCTGCTGACGCCTCATCTGTAGGTTCTTCACCCACGATTCGTAGTAAACAATCCGTACTGAATTGGTCGCCAAATGCTTTCGCTTCAGTATCTGAGATAGTCTCACTCAAGAAGACCCATTGAAACGACTTCATGAAATGATCCACTCTGCCCGAGTTCTCCCAATTTTCCCAGATAGAAACGGACACCAACACTTCGTAATTCAATTTTTGTAGCTGTTCCTGCAAATAGCTTTCGACCGAAATATTCTTCGTTAAGATCAAGATTCGATTCATTTTCCACCTCTTTTTTATGGAATCCAAGACAACAAATTGATATGTATAAACCGCCCGATCGCTCGAGCGGTCTTGTAGTTAGTTGGTTAATTGTTGCTGAATCATGACGTAAAGACTAATACTCATCACGACCCAAGCAACGGCTAGTAAAAACATTCCCCAATTGGCTAGTAGATACGTCAGTTTCTTTTGTCCTGTCTGCTCACAAAAAGCCAGATCTTTGACTAAGAAAAAGACTGCTAGGAACAAAACAATGACGCCCATTCCCGCCGATAGCCAGACATAATTGTACATAGTTACTCTCTCACTTTCCTATGGTGCAGTGGTCAAAGTCCAATCCATATCTGCTTGATAAGACAATCCAGCTATACCAGAATGCGCCATCAAATCTAACTCCACATTAGCGATATCATATTCCAAATGATAAACGCCTCGATTCGTATTATTGGTCAACGCCACTGTGCTGCTATCGGATGGAATATTGATCGATCCCGTTAAATCCACATAGCTCAAAGACTCGTTATGTTTGTTATAATTTTGAACATCCATCAATACACCATTTCTCAACTTAAGCGTAGTCGTTGTTGGCAATGTTTTTGTTCCACTGGTGAACTGACCAAGCTTCGCTGATAAGCTCCATCCGCCGGTACTCTCATTATCCATGAAACGAATGTACGGATGGTAGCCAGACCGATACGCCGACGCATCCAATCCTTTTGTCTGAGCAAATGGTTTCACTTCGACTTCACCAAATCGGAAATCTGGAATATTAATCAAACCAGCAGTCCCCACAGGTTTCAAGTTCGGTTCATCAGGATCATCGATTCGGACAAAGTTATCTGCCTTCACTGGTGTAGGAATATTTCCTGACACCTCAATTTCCGCTGGCAGCACTTGATTCACTGCGCCGGAAGCCGTTGTTGTAAAAGTAATATCCGCATAGTTATTAACACCACCATTAGGAATCGTGATACCAGAAAGGTTCACACCTGATGCCCAATCTCCTGGATTAACAGTAAAATCCTGAGGGCTTCCACCTGCTGGTGTAACCGTTACTTGAACAGGATTAGATAATCCAGTGGACCAGTTAGACGTAGCTTTTAAAACTAAGTCTTTCAGTGGTGCTCCACCAGTATTTTCTAAACGTGATGACCAAGAAACAGTGTCATTGTTATCAACTATTTGAGGGGTTGGTTTTAAATCCAAACTAGCAGTCGTTTTTGACAATTTATAAATGTATTCTATGCCTACATTCCCAGATATGTTTCCTGTTGTAGGTGTTGTTCTCTTTGTGCCCGCTGGGTCAGTATTATACTTCCACCCAATATATTCCCAAGATTTACCTCCAGCATCAACCTTTGTATCGCCAATAGTATGTGGAATCGTAAATTGTGAATCCTTCTCTATGTCAAGCGGAGTAGTCGAGTCCCAAGCTGGATCGATCTGCATACCTGATTCATCTACGTATTTTTCGATAAGCTTAACACTTAGAGCATAGACAACCGTGATCTGCCCTTCTTGATCAAAATTAGGAACACCTGAATCTGTATAATCCACAGTAATACTTGGTGGATTGCTTTGACTTAAAGTACCTGGTTTTGTTGGCCCTTTGTAGGAGCCTTTCAACAAGTACGTATTTCCACCAGTAGTGTAACTATTCGGCACCGAATTCAATGTATGAGTGTATTGCTCGGCATTCGCATAGGTAAGCTTCCCTTGTGTAAATCCTGCTGGTGGCGTAATAGTTGCACCAGAATCATCAACAAAATTCTCTTTTACTTCATAAGGTATAGCGACAAAATAAATCTTCTTTCCAGCTTTATTTACCGAAGTAGTATGATACGCTCCATAACTGGTAGGAGTGCCTCCGCCCATTTGAATCGAAGCAAACTCAACAGTTGGTCTATTCCAAGATCCTGTTAAATAATTTGATTCTTTCCAACTAAAAGTTCCATTTCCTAAATTATTAAATTTATTATTTGAATCTGATAATGGATAATCCTTATCTTCAGAATTTATTTTTTGCCAAGTACCAGCATACTGGTCGCCAATTGAACGGAATGTCTTTACAGACCCTAGCGTGATAGATTTAATATTTTTTTTTGGTACAATTCGAAGGTTCGTATAGTAAATATAGGAAAAATTACTCCAACCCACAATGGGATAGTCATACCAATTTCCCATATCAAATATTCCATAACTATGATGATAATTTCCATTTAACGGCGTAACAGATATATCCTGAACTCGAACTGTATTCTTTTTTGTTGGATAAGAAGTCTCATCCTCAATATCGACTAATACTATTGCGTCGTTATAAGCTGTTCCATCTTGAAGTCTCATATCAAAATCTAGGGCAAGCTCCTTCTTAAAATCTACAGGAGGTGGGGCCGCTTGCGCTTCTTGTGAAATTCCCATGCTACCTAAAAGTAGTATGAGAAAACCAATCTTCGTAAAATTCTTCTTTAACAATCTCATACCCTCTTCCTCCTATTCTTTCTCAAATAGAAGAAAACAAGGACAACCATTCCCATACCAATCAGAGCAATATTCTTACTGATAAATTCTCCTGTTTGCGGTAAGACTTTTCTGGCAGTATCGGTAATATAATCCCAATAGCCTCCGCCACTGCTTCCACCTCTAGTATTTGTTACCGGCAAAACTTGACCTTTACTGCTAGATTCGACAGTGGCGCTTGAATCTGTTGTAGGGCTGGTGCTACTTGAACTAGTGGTTGAAGTAGTCGTAGTAGTTGTTGGTTCGGTCGAACTGCTTGTACTAGTGGGATCATAAAATCCGACACCAACTGGTGATTGTCCTTCATGACTTGCTGCTAATACCGACGCACAACTGACACTTAGGCAAAATAGCACGGCGGCTACATAAAACCCGATTTTTTTCTTCACTCGTCTCCCTCCTTCGCTTTCTTTCGCTTGATGAGACGTAACATTAAGAACAGCACCAGAATCACAGTCACTGCCAGCACGCCGTAGAATGTCTTCGTCCACCATTCAGGGATAAACACGCGAAAGGCTGTTTGTTTATTCATCTTCTTCGCCATTTCTCTGGTGATGGTGAAATCCTCTTTGAAATCCCAGCTTTTTGTTTCCCCTTTGATTTTCCCAATGAAGGTATAATCACCTGCTGCGACCTCTTGCATCCCCCAATCGATTTGAAAAGGAAAGATTGAGTTCGGTGCTATTTTGACCGGCTTGACGGCATGCTTCGCAATTACCTTATCGCTGCCCTTTTTGGTGATTTTCCCTTCCGCTTCTAAATTCTCCATCGCTTCAGGATGAGGATTTTGGATCAAAGCTTCAAGAACCTTACTGCCATAATCAACTTCCGGTTTTAATGAAGACAATTTCAACTCCGTTTCTCCATAAATCGGCGTATTCGCATCCTCTGTCAAAATCATCCCGATCGCGTACCCAAATGATAGAAACTGATTCGATCATTGATCTGGTTTTCGGGTAAAACAGCCTGAACGGTAAAGCCTGCTCGTTTCTCATTTTCAGTCATTCCTTGCGTTTCACTCGTCTTCTCGGCATAAGCGGTTCCACCGAAAAAGGTCAATGTACCCAGCAAGAGACATAAGATAACTTTCGTCTGTTTCATCAGTACTCCTCTTAATAGAAATAGGTTGAAAATAATTGGCTCATCTTCAACCTATTTTTTCTGTCTAATCTATTTTAAATTGAATCCGTTAATGTCCAGTCCACGGTACCTGTATATTGTTCATCAGCAACTACTTTGTTCATTGGACCTGCTGGGATATTTAAGTTGATAGTGGTAAATTCTCCTTGCCAATAGCCCTCCCCACGGCCATCCGCATCGCCAGGATTCGTTTCTCCAGAGGCGCTCATAATTAACGTACTTGCTTTTTTCAATTCTACTGATGTAGTCATATTATCTGGTGTGTGCGCATCAAAACTAAGAGATGTTGGTGTTGATGTCCATGGATTCGTTGGCGGTGTTGCGGGCGTCAACTTATTGATCCCTTGAGTCATTGTAATTGTTGCCCCATCTAATTTTTTACTCGCGCTAACCGCTAAATCATCCGTTAATTTCGCTTCCAATCTCCACCCAGCAGCACGTTTCCCACGAACATCTCCAACCGCAAAATGTTTGGTAGTCGGATTACTACCTGTAGGTATCGGGGCAGGGACACCCGGATTGCCTTCCAAATTAGTATCAATTGGGATGACAGTTGTTGCAGTAACTACAGTCGTTGGTACCGCTGTTTCTTGGAAGTTGAATTCTTTTGGTACATATAGCAAACCAAAATCACCTACTGGTGGAATAACTGGATCAATGATTGGTGGCCCAATCGGAGGAGTTACTAGTCCTCCTGATTTAAATTTTATTGACCCCGTAGAACTTTGACCGTAAGTCGCCGCATCTGCCGGTAATGCAGTAGTGACCAAGATGCCACCCAGAAAAGCCGTACTTAACAAACCTGTTACTAATTTCTTCTTATTCATCTCTTTCTCTCCTTAAAATAATTTAATTTTGTATATCAAAAATGTACATACGATACATTTGATACTAAAATAAGAACAATAGGTAAAATTTTAAGCTGATTCAAGATTTCTTTTCCAGTTTTGATTAAAACTAGGATTTAGTCTATAAACGTTGTTATAACAACGTTTATCTATAGTAACTGACGGTAGCTGACGGCTTTTGGCTTTGTTTGTGAATTTTACCGAATTCTTTTTTATAATTTTTCGAAAAAAAAATAAATTATTAATTAACAATTTTTAGTAAGCGCTTACTTCAGGAGAGCAAAAAGGAGTACGCCAATAAAGGGAAATTCTTTTAAAAAAACGCTCGCTATTTAATTATGTTGTCTATTAGCGATCTCCATCCGGTAAATAACTTCTATCCGTTGCTCCATCATTGAGTCTGCATAGGTATCTAGAGTTAGCTTTGTCGAAGCGTGTCCCAGCATTGCACTAACAGATAGGATATCGCTTTGTACTTCTAAACAACGTGTCGCAAAGGTATGGCGTAGTTGATGGAAATGAATCTCCTCTAATCCGCATTTCTTTCGTAATTGATGGAAATGATAGGTTAACAACCGTGGTTCCATTGGATGATTGTTTGTGGAGAATACAAATCTCCCTTTGGCTCGTCGTTGGTGTTTTAATAGTTCTCGTCTTAATGATTTACTCATTGGAATTGAACGTGTACCGGAATCGGTCTTGGTAGAACCAATGACTAATTGTGTTTTTTGATCTTTCAGGCTTAATGCGATTCGCTGATAAGTACGATTCACATGGATTAAGTTACGATCAAAATCAATATCGCTCCATTGTAAAGCAGCGATTTCTCCGATCCTAAGTCCTGTATACAATGCTAGATAAGTTGGTAAGCCGTGATCTTTCTTCTCCTTTAATGCCATTTTCTCAAGGTTGGATTGTTCCTTTTTGGTTAATGAGCGAATTTTCTTGTTACTTGCTTTCGGCAATTTAATTGTTAAAAAGGGATTCTCCTTTACCTTATTTTTTTCTTTCGCATAGCTTAGGCATTGGTTCATGACTCGTAAAATTACCTGCATCGTAGAAAGCTGCAATCCTCGTTCAAACCATTCCTTAACGACTCTTTTTCCGATTTCTTCGTTTAACTCATTCAAATAGAAATGCCCAATAAAGGGAAAGACGTAGTTAAACAGTTTATATTGGTAGGAACTATACGTAGAAGGTTTTATCTCTTTTTGTATTTCTTGTAACCAAAGTTTTCCCCATTCCTCTAGAGGAATACAGGCGTCCCCGTAGATTTCTTGCTGTGTGTGATAGTGGGCTTTCAATGAATAGAGTTTGATTCGAACCTCTTGAAAAGCTTTTCCATAGACATAGCCATATTTGATCTGTCCGTTGGTTTTATAGCCCTTTTTGTAGCGACCTTCCCAACGTCCATCCTTTCGTTTGTAAATGTTTTCTCCTCTGCGCATAATTTCTTCCTCCTGACGGCTTAATTGACGGTAAATATCTCGTTACTTTAAACGATTTCAGCTCTAATCCACTTCTTTTTAATGCTATTCTCTGTTAATAGAATATTAAAAATGTCTTTTTTTAATAAATTAAAACTATATATTGATTATTCTTATGCGTTATCATATAATAAAAACAAATCAATTCATTTTTTTATTAGATAATTGTTTTTTAGAAAGAATTTTATTCCTAGTTTTAATCAGACTATGTAATAATTTAAATGAAAATAACATCCATAGCAATCAAATATCACCTAAATAAATGAAGGCATTTTCTCTAAAACGTTGAGAAAATGCCTTTTTTCATGTCGAAAATAGTTTTCATATTTTTTATAAATAAAAATAAGGATTAATTTCCCTATTTTATTTAATAATTCGCAAAAGCCGTTTTTTTGTTTTTCTTTTTTTCAAATAAAAAATAACACCATCTCAAAAAATTTTTTTATCGTATAGTTGTTTTAGAACCACAATTAAGCGCTTTTATGAGGAGGAGTTAAAATGAATGAAATTAGTATTGAGGATATTTTGGATTACAGATGTTGGAATCCGATGTGGGACGCTTTTCTTTCTGTTACGGATATTTATGATCCATTGGAGATTCAGGAGATTATCTGCATTGTTCCCATGCCTGATCGCTCGGGTGTCCTGATCATTTCTGACAGCGGTTTTTATACTACAAACGAAACAGCTCTAAATGCTTTAAAGCAATTCTCTTTCGCTCACTGTCTTCCCGAGTACCCTGTTCTGTCTTCTGTTCTTAAAGATATTGGTGCCTTTGGGAGATACAAATTCCCCTGGGCTTGTCCGAATTTTACCTTGTGTCCATTAGAAGGAGTCAGACAAAGCGTCTGGATCAATCCCCTCAAAATAGAAAATATCTATGAATTGGGCGGTCTTCATTATGCGCAATTGTTGAACGGGATAAAACTGATGGTGCCTGTTCAACGCTACTATGCTCTTTTACGGTCTGAGATTGCTTGTGGAGTTTTGGCAGCGATTCGCCAAGATACCTCTGATCTTTCTAGTCGGCCGATGGACTACTTGAAGATTCCTAACACTTCCTTTGGACGGAGTCTGGTCAAACGTCCCTTACTTAAAAAGTTTGTCACCTGTAAATATGAGATTCATCGCCGCTACCAACGCGCACGCTTTCTTCATTATTTCGAAAAATTAGAAAAAAATCCGCAAGATCTTCATTGGGAAAATTGGCAATAGAACGTACAAATAGCTGGATGACTCGTTCATCCGGCTATTTTTCTATCCTTCAGCCCCTTTAAGAAGCAAAACCTTCACTATACTTCTTTTCGCTGAGACAAGTCAAAGACCAATTTCGATTTTGACTGTCCAACTTCGAACATTCAAAACGAAAACTCAACGTTTCTAAGCCCTAAACATTCGAAATTGAACCGTTGAGATCGAAATTGCGGTTCGCTTTATTTTTTTAAATCCGCTATCTTTTAGTCACCGGCCGGAACAAAAATACAAAATATGGAGGCGTTGAAAAATGATTCAAAAATTAGGCACCAAATTACAAGTCCATTTATCACAACTAGGCGTACAGAAATTAAAGAAAGTCACCTTCCAAAATATCGTCGATGATCCTGACGAAAATGAAATCATCACATTAGGTGAGATCATGAAGGATTTAGACAAAGACGGTACCTTGCTCGATGGCGTGATCGTCACTAGTCAATCGCGAGTAACGAAATCAAGTAACTAATTAGAAAAGAAAAGGAGGAAATAAACGTGAAGAAAATTGTAGCGATCTTTAAAACCAGCGTTGGCCGCTCTCAAACATGGAGCTACGCTGATCCTGGTGAAGGCAAATCAACCGAAGAAATCCGCGGCATTTTAGAAAGATTCACTCTGCTGCATCTATTTGAAAAGGACGGCGAAAAGCTTTTTAACGAAGTCGTCAGCGCCAAGTATGTCGAAACTGTGGAAACAATCATTTTTTAATCAACAGCATTTAAGGAGCCGCGGCGCAGCAGCCGTGCTCCTTCCTTAAAAGGAGGAGGAAAATCTATGAATGAGCAGCTCTTGTCGTGCCGACAATTGTTTAATTTGAAACCAAAGACCTTAGAAACAAGAATCACCAATTTTTATAACCAAACGCAAAATAGCAGTTTAACGATCCAATATATCCTGACGTTACGCGTGAGATATCAGCTCGGTGCGCAAGAGTTTGCTCACATTTTGAAGGATCTTGTCCGCTACCTGTTCATGAATACCAAAGCGACCCGGACTATGAAGCGGTTCTTTTACTACTTCCAAGATTACTTCATGGCACCGGAATGGCGTTCACTGCGTTTACGATTATTCACTGTTAGAAGTTTTGGTGAGAAAGTTATGTCCATCGCCCGTTCCTTAGTCTCAGCTGTCCGTCCTGATGAAACAAACGAACCTTGATAGATACGAATGACCTGCGCAAAGAAAGATAGAGAGGAGAATAGGCAATGGCAAACTTAATCGTGACCTTCCTGAACGGGGAAGGAAAAAATCATGACTGGACGTACAAAGATGTGGACACTACTTTGTCAGGACCAGAGATCAAAGAAGCTTGCGAACTACTGACGAACTTAGATATTTTTGAAAAAGATGGCGTAAAACTATTTGATTCTGTGGTTACTGCCAAGACTGTAACGACCATTGAAACAACGATTTTTGATGATGAGGCGGAGCAACCGATCAGCAAGAAACCAGCTATACCAAAAATGGCGCCTTTTCCACACACAGAACTTGTGGATAATGTGGAAAAGTCTGGGGAAATCTATTTTTACAAAGCGACCCCTGTGGATAAGGTGGGTATAACTCAAGAGCCTTCTTCAGAACCGAGAATTAGCTCCCATTTATTAACAAAAAATGCGACACAAATCGGAGAAATACGCACGATAAATATTGAAGAAAATTCTGCTGAAAGCCCTTCAGATCAACCGCCACCGCAGCAATCCCAAGAATCGGTGAGAACAAAAACCAGTCTGCTCAATTGGTTTCGCAGAAATAAAAATCGGAATAAGGACGACCCGGATATTGGCTCATAAAGCGTGGTTTCCCCATGATTTCCACAGCTAAATTCTGCCTTTCTCTAACGAACTGCGCGTAGGTACCCGCTCACGTCGTCACCCTCCAGATTGATTGGAGAGGAGGTGATGAAAACTTGAGTGAGCTCATACGATATGTCCTCGCGCCACTCTTTGTGGGGCTGATCATTGCCCTCGTCAACCACTGGTTGAGCGGGCATGATCCGTGACGACTGAAACGTAAATACACCTGCGGCCATTTTCGCCGCAGGTGCTTACATATAGAATGTGAACAAAAAAGAGAGCATCTGCCCTCTTTTCTATTTCTCAGCTTATCGTTTTATTAAGGTAGGTTCGATCATGATCTTGTCTTTTCTATTTTCGATAAATTGCCGAAAGGCTTCACGACCGCTCTTCGACAGATGATAATCAATCGTTGAGAGGTTCAGAAGCTTGCTGGCTAGTAGATTGTCCTGCCCAATAATCAGCGGGGTCTTTTTGCCGCGGTAAAAATCATAGATGCCCGCGCTGACTTCATCGCCGTTTGTGAGGATGCCGTCTACTTGATTGTTCTCATAGAAGAATTGACCGGCTCGATAGCCATCTTCATAGGTCCGACAGTTGCGCACGACACTTGATTCATCGAAGGAGTCGAAATTGGCCTTCGCTAACTGTAAAAAGATCTTCGTACTATTGCTGTAGCGTTCGTTTCTGCCTACGGTCATCCCGATCTTTTTGATGTTGTGTTCAAAGAAATAGGCCATCGCATCCATGAAGGCTTGCTCTCGATCAATCGAAACACTCGCTACCTCTTCATCCGGGACCGATTCACAAAAGATCAATGGTCCGTATTGCTGGTATTCAAGTATCTTCTGTAGACTATTTACCTTTGAAGTAATAAAGAGGCCATCGTATTGTTTGGTAGAGAAATCCTCCAAGTAGCTCAGTTCTGTTTCCCGATCATAGTTCGTAGGCAAAAGCGTGACCTTATAATTGTGTTTAAAGGCTTCTTCGGCTATGCCGCTAACTAACTGTTCAAAGTACGGCCGCTGGAGGGATGGAATGATCACCCCGATATTGTAGGTCTTCCCGATGCTTAAATTTCTAGCGATCGAATTCGGACGATAATTCAGCTCTTTGATCAGCTTCAAAATTTCCTGTCTTTTTTCCTCATCCACATAGGGATAATTATTGACGACACGGGAAATCATCGTGGTCGAATATCCTGAAAGCTTGGCCAATTCATTGATCGTTACCATAAACAAACTCCTTATCAAATAAGTGATAGTCTTTTCAGCGCGTTAAAAATACCGTCATCATCGTTCGTATCCGTGACCATATCCGCACATCCCTTTACCTCCTGCGAAGCATTGCCCATCGCCACACCGATTCCTGAAGCTTGCAGCATTTCCCGATCATTCAAGCCATCACCAAAAGAGACAATATCTTCTTTTACAAACCCCATCTGTTCAGCTAACTCCAAGATAGTCGCTGCCTTTGACCCGCCAGTCGGAATGATATCCACCCCTGCTTCATGCCAGCGAACAAAATCAAACTTAGAAAAATGCGGTTCGATCTTCTGATCAACTGTGTGATCATAAAAGGCCAGGACCTGATAAACAAGTTCTTCTTTTTTGTCGTGCAGAGGTGGCAATGATCCGCCGACATAGCTCATAGCCTCACGCATTTTTCTCAAATCAAAACTAGACACACGATGCAATTGATTCAAGGTAACAATGACCGAGTCTACTTCCAGCTGAGAGAACTTGTCCAATAGGCTAAACAGATCATCGGCGGCTAATTCGCTGCCGATGATCTGTTTATGTTCAATGAATCCAATCGCACCGTTGCAGACGATATAATTTTGAAAACCCAGCAGCTGAATAATCGGCTTTGCGTACAATAAACTTCTGCCTGTCGCTACAAACAAGGTATGCCCTTGCTGCTTCAATCGCGTCAATGCTTCAAGTGTGGAGAAAGGGACGTTCTTCTTACTCCCTAACAGTGTACCATCAATATCAAAAACAACCATTTTTTTCTTCATCGTCGAAGCATTCACTCCCTATCCCTACTTTCCTAGCTGAAAACCAGTGCCTCTTTTAAATAAGACACGACATGGTTCCCATAATCAATAAACGTATACCAGTTTCGATCATAAAAAATGGCAAACTTGCTGACGCCCTTCTCCTGCATGACACAAGCATCGTCAATCTCGGACAAATTGATCCGCCGTTCGATGTTCTTAGCAACCATTCCCTTTGGCTTTTCCAGCAGCAGCGTATTTCCCACAATCGCTACTGAAACATAATAATAATCAATGCCCAACATGTCCGTGATTTCTACTACTGAATTCATCTGAAACCCTCCTTTTGTCTTCCTGTTACTTCTAGTCTAATTTATGAAACCCATTGCAATGCAAGGGATTTCATCACACTTTTTTCACTTTGCCTCGAACCATACAAAAACACCTGCGGCTTCTGTCCCGCAGGTGTTGATTATCTATGATTAGTTTTTCTACAATTCTTCTTTCAATTTTATCGGGACATACCGTTGCATTTGTCTATAGCCGAGTCCCTTTTCGATATCCTGCTGATACTTATTTTCCTCATCTAAATAAGGCATGTTGAACATAAAGCTGCGCGTCGTATCAACCTCGAAGTTTGTACTTTCGACCCATTGAAAGATTTTGTCCTGAACTTTTTGGATACTCTCGTCGTCTTCATCAATGCTGACTGCCATCGCATACAAGCCGCCAGAAAAATCGATTAGTTTGAGCGGATGTACATCTGCTTCGCTGACCCCGTCTTTGACTGCGCAGATCATAGTAGCCTTGTCTTCATTTAGCAGCATAAAATCTAAACAATCAAAGATCACCGGACGGTATAAAGGAAAATGCTGCCATAGCTGGAACATATAACCGCCCTTTTTAAAGATGTCTTCAAACGTTTGTTTTCCCGATGTTACCGCTCTAAACGGAGGAATTCTTATAACCATCACGTCTGGAACTTTTTTATCCAACTTATCCGTAATTTCAATCAAGCGATTGATATTCGCCGGTTTTCCAATATAGTCTACATTGACGATTTGTGTCTCTATATCTTTTGCCTTGTCATACAATTGCTTGATATCCGCATTATCAGAAAAATTCATTCGTTCTATTTCCTCGATAAAATCAAGCACAATCGTTTTCAATTCATTCAGTAAAGATACCTCATCATCGATATTCTCTACTTTTTTTCCTAATACTTCTAAAACAACATCAGATCCAGATGCCTTAAAAATCCGCTGAATATCCTTGATACTGATATTCAATTTTCGCAAAATAAGAATTTGCTCGATTCGCCTAACCGCACTTTCGTCGTACATTCTATACGCCGATCCTTCGCTGCGAGTACTGTTCAGTAAACCCATGTCCTCATAATAGCGCAACGCCCGTGCTGTGATATTGTACTTACTGGAAACGTCCCTGATCTTCACTAAATTATTCATCCTTCATCTCCTCTTCCCATGACCTACTGTTATTATGAACTCTTACCCAAAGGAAGAGTCAAGATTTTTTTGGTAATGGGGCTGAAGGGACCTGCTACATTTACGGTGCGACAATCTTCCTCTCCCTTAGATTGTCTCTGCTCAAATTTATAAACCCTGTTGCACTTCAAGTGGGTTCTTTTACGTATCTTAGAGTGAAAGAACTTTGAACACTGCTGATAGGCCATGCTATAATTGAGGCGAGAAAAACCATTCAGCATGTAAGTTTTCTAGCTGAAAGGTGTGAAAGAATGCAAACATATTTACCTACGAATGATCTATTATTCAAGAAGATGCTGACCTCTGAAGATTCCCCGCATATCCTAAAAGCTTTCGTCAAAGACCTGCTGGGCATCGAGTTCCAGACACTTACGCCAAAAGAAACGTATCATATTGACATTTATAAAAAATCGTTTGAAGAAATGGACCTAATGAGAACAGAAGTGGATATTCTAGCCACTGGAGAAGACGGCAGCCATGCGACAATCGAGTGCCAGATTCAGCCGCACGCTTATTTCTGTGAACGCTCGCTCTTTTACTTGGCCGAAGCTTTTTGCAGTCCCTTTGGCAATCTCGAAACAAATGACTTCATCCGAGACAATAATTTTTCCGCCTTGCGCCCGGCCTATGGAATCAATATCGTAGATTTCCATTTATTCGATCAGAAGCAAGATGCCTTACAAATTTTTCGTTTATTGAATGACCAGGCTCATCAATCATTTCTTGGAACCAATAAAAAGGAGCTGCTGATCCTATGCTTCTTCAGCTTAAAAAATAAAAATAGAGAAAAGCAAAGTGCTATCTATCACTGGCAGTACTTCTTAAAGACTGGTAACGTTCACGATCATGCCCCTGACTATATTAAAGAAGCCAAACACAAAGTCGATTATTACACTCTTGGAACGGAGGAAAAAGAAATGATCATGAAAATCGATAAATCAAAAGCCATTAATGATGCCGTGATCTCCACCGCTCGGATGGAAGGAATTGAGAAAGGCCATTTTGAAGTAGCGCTTAACTTAATTAACATGAATTTTCCTATAGAACAAATAGCCAAGGCTACTGACTTGCCTATTGAGGAAATCAAAAAGCTCAAAGATTCCCATGATTAGCTTCATGCACCTAAATTTCGAGTTTGGATTATCCCTTGTTCTTACTTGCTGCTTCTTCTAAAATGAAGGTATCAAAGCAAAGGAGGTTCTTGTTTGACTAACTTGTGTTTATTACTGGTGATTTGCTCTTAACTCAGATGAAAAAATTCATTTAATAAGGAGAGCAAAACAATGAACATTACTATTCGAGAAACAACGTCGGAAGATAACG
This sequence comes from Enterococcus malodoratus, assembly GCF_027659535.1. Classification (NCBI taxonomy): domain Bacteria; kingdom Bacillati; phylum Bacillota; class Bacilli; order Lactobacillales; family Enterococcaceae; genus Enterococcus; species Enterococcus malodoratus. The sequence continues at coordinate 190,294 of NZ_JAQDPG010000006.1, forward strand.
AAACCATCTATCAAGTCGAAAAGCGTGCCTTTGGAGAATTGGACGAGGCGGATCTGACTGAGAAGCTACTAGCGGATTCCAGCGCAAAACCACTGCTGTCTCTTTTAGCCTACTCTGAAGATAAAGCGGTCGGTCACATCCTTTTTACGAAAGCCGTGATTGTGAATCAAGAACAGCTTTCCGTCATGATCCTTGGTCCATTAGCCGTTGTACCGGATTATCAGAAACAAGGAATTGGCGGTCTGCTGATCAGAGAAGGCCTGCGTCTGTTGAAAGCTAAATAGGTTGAGCTAGTCTTTGTCTTAGGACATATCGACTATTATCCGAAGCATGGTTTCAAACCCGCTTTGCCGCTGGGCTTCCAAGCTCCCTACCCTGTTGAAAAAGGAAAAGAAGATGCGTGGATGGTTCAAGCTTTAGACTCTGATTTTCCAATTGATCAGTATGCTGGAACAGTGCGTTGCTGCGATGCCTTTATGCAGCCGGAATATTGGAGAGAATAGAACGTTCAGACCCTTATACCAAACTTTGGTATAAGGGTTTTTCTTTGCAGATTCGCGGGAATTTGAGTATAACTGAAGAAAATAAACCCTCGCGAAAGTGTGAGAAAGGGAGACCATAAAAAATGTATTCATTAGTTCCCGAAAATATGTATGAAATCGAACAAAAGTTGAACTATCTAAGAGGCGAAGGCAAAGACATTACCGAAGAAGAAGTGATTCGCCAAGCTGTGCTGGATAATGGGCAGCAAATCCTTGATGGCGACCTAGAAGGACCCTATTGGAAACTAAAATGGCAGCCGGAAGATCAGACCCTCGCTGTTTTTGACATCATGAACAAAGAGGTCGGTACCGTCAGCAGCTTGTCGGGGTCATTCATCGAAGACTTCCGTAAAAGTGCGCCGAATGTGATCCGTCAGCTTGCAGAAGAAATTCAAAAAATCGTTAATAATAATTAATACGCAAAAACCAGCTAGAGCGATTATCTAGCTGGTTTTTTGTGTCTCTTTTATCCATTATTCGAACGAACAAATACAGCGACTACCACGACTGAGATGACGGTGAATAGTGCCATCAGCCAAATCTCCGTTTGAAAGTTGTTCGTAATTGAGACGATCAAGGACAAACCGATTGGTCCGCCTATTTGATGCATCGTATTGGTCACACCGCTGGCGATACCCGCCAGTTCGGGCGGCGCTTCATGGACACCCGCTGAGGTAACTGGTGCCAAAATCAAGCCCTGACCTAAACCAAGTATCAGCATCGGAATAAGAATGGCGCCCCAATAGCCATTTGCTGTGTTTGAAAATGCAAGCAGGATTAAACCTGCCGCCAAAATAATCTCCCCAACCAATAAAATCTTATTATTGCCAAATCGAGCCGTTAATCGCGGCAGCTGCATCGCTACGATAAAGTTCACGATCGTAAGCGGCAAGAAAGCCATCCCAGATTGTAAGGCAGAAAAGCCGTACTGACTCTGCATCATCTGCGGTAAAAAGAACCAAAACGGCAGCATCGCCATCATGAATAAAAGGCGCGCCACATATGCGCCGGAGCGTATTCTATTTTTAAATAGTGATAAAGGCAAAAGCGGGAAAGACGTGCTTCGTTCATGCATAATGAACAGTCCTAGAATAATGATCCCCGCAAGGACGAATAGCCCCTTTCCTTCAGTGAAACCATAGATAACTCCAATCAAGCCTACGATTGATAGAAGACTTCCGAGGTAATCGATCGTTTCTTTTTTCCTTTCAGAGTTCTCCACAAATCGTAAAGTTAGGAAGAACAAGATCAACGTAAAAGGTACATTAATCAGAAAACCTGCTCGCCAAGAAATGAGACTCGTCAAGCCACCGCCTACTAATAAGCCCACACTCGAACCGATCCCAGCCGTTGCGCCATAGTACGAAATGGCCCGTTGCCGCATATTATTTTTATAAGCATCCATGATCAAGGCTAAGGTCGTTGGCGCAATAATGGAGCTGCCGATCCCTTGCACAGCCCGCATCGCGATGACCATCTCCGGTGTTTGAGACAATCCGATGATCAATGAGCTGACCCCAAAAATAATCAGTCCCACTAAAAAGATGCGTTTTCTCCCTAATAAATCTGAGAGGCGCCCGCTTAAAAGTAAAAAGCCGCCAAATGTCAGCGTGTAGGCACTAGATACCCACGAAAGCGCGGCGGCAGATAGCCCTAAACTCTCTCCAATCTGTACGGAGCTCGTAAAAATAATCGAGTTATCCATTAATATCAAAAAATACGCGAGCAATGTGATCGGTAAGATCATACCAAATTTCTGTTTATTCAAATTGTTTAACTTCTTTCTATTTCGTTCATTGTCCGATTTTTTTTAACCATGCAGCTATTTCCCGCGAGACTTCTGTTTTTCTTTGCCCTTCAATATCCAGCAAGACGCCATCCGTTTCTCTGCCGCCTTCCACTGAAAAACCTTCAAGGGTTCTCGCTCCCTTAACGCCAGTCCTGATCTGTTCAAAACTTGATCCTGCGCCATAACCGCCATTGGTGTTAAACGGGATCACTGTTTTCCCAGTAAAATCATGGCGATCCATGAAGGTGACCACTGCTTGCGGCAACGCCATATTCCAAGTAGGAACGCCAATGAAGATCCGATCATAGCTTTCAAAATCAGGAATAGCTGTCTTTAGCTCTGGCAGTACAGCTTCATTTTGTTCTCGTTCATTCTGCGCGACTTCTTGTCGGTAGTTTGAAGGCCGCTCCTGTTTCGTTTCGATCTGTGCTAAATCACCGCCTACTTTGGCTTGGATCAATTCCGCGACGACTTTAGTGTTTCCAGTTCGTGAATAGTACACGATCAATGTTTTTGTTTTTTTCATGTCTAACGCTTCCTTTTCTCCCCTTGATTGGCTGATAAAAATCCCGCCAACGGCTGCCGCGATCGCTAGTAATATCAAGATGCGTTTCTTGTTAATCGTATGTATTTCCCCGCTTTCAGAGTCCCTTCCGTTCACAAAAAAGGCCATAGCACAGCGCAAAGAACTGCTATGCCACAGCCTAGTCATTCATCAGCCAACATCCATCAGAGAAATCAATAAAAATCTGGTTTTGCTTTGTTTTCTGATCCGGGTTCCCATAAACCAATGCTGGCTTTGAGATCATTCCGTTTGCCAGTGATATTATCCACGACAAATTGTGCGATCGCCCGTCTCGTAATCTGAGCACCTAAAAAGGGTTCACCTTTTGGACTTGCGACATAATCACTTCGGGTGCCGTTGTATAACCAAGTCATCCGCATATAGGTGTACGCCAGATCACTTGCTTCTAGAGCTTCAATCCCGCGATTATGAGCGATGCTTCCGCCCATCATTCGACTATTCCAAGCGGCGAAAGGTTCAGCGACTTCGCCGTAGACACTTAACACACCTGCTTGGATAATGCGCTTCACACCCGTTTTGTGCATCGCCTCTATCACAACTTCGGTAATCTTTTTATTATCAAAATTCATGTAAACAACGTCTTGATGCGCCATTGCTTTTACTAAATTGGCTAAATTTCCGGCATCGCCAGTCACCTTCGTTACATTTTCATAGGGTAAGCTGTCGGCGTTCCGACCGAAGAGTGTCAGTTTCAGATCCGATTGCTCTTGTAATAGCGGAATCAACACCTCTGGAATTTGTCCGCCTGCGCCAATGATCAGTACGTTCATTTTACGTTTCCCTCTTTCAAATCCTGCGACTTATTTCTCGGTATCTAGCATCCGATTCATGAACCACTCTACTTGTTGCGGTGCATCATGATCGAAGAAAGCTGATTCCTTCATATCCAAGCTTGCGATTTTCTCAATGTCTTCCTTCGTTAATTCGAAATCAAAGACATCAATATTTTCCGCCATCCGTTCAGGTCGAACGGATTTCGCCAAAGCGACGATTCCCCGTTGCATCAACCAGCGAAGAACGACTTGCCCAACTGATTTGCCATATTGTGCGCCGATTTCTGCTAAAACTGGATTGGTGAATAATTCATGATGTCCTTCCGCAAATGGTGCCCATGCTTCTATTTGCACACCGTATTTTTCATGCCATTCTTGGTCTTCGATTCGTTGATTCCAAGGATTTACTTCGATTTGGTTGATTTGCGGTTTTACTTCATTCAAGCCGACGAACTCAATCATTTTCGCTGATTTGAAATTGGATACGCCGATTGCTCGTAATTTTCCGGCTTTTTGTGCAGCAACCATCGCTCTCCACGCGCCATAAGTATCGCCATAAGGTTGGTGAATCAAGTAAAGATCCAAATAATCCAAGCCCATTACAGTTAATGATTGTTCAATAGTTTCAGCGGCCTTAGCTTCAGGTGCTTGTAAGATAAACAGTTTAGACGTGACAAAAAGTTCTTCACGGGTAACGAGACCTTCATCGATTGCTCGTTTGATTCCTTCCCCGGTTTCCTTCTCGTTGCCATAGACAGATGCGGTATCGATCAATCGATAACCTGCTTGAATCGCTTGATAAACGGCTTCTGCTGTTTCAGCTAACGGAATTTGATACACTCCGAATCCTAGCTGCGGCATTTCTACACCATTGTTCAATTTGATTGTTTGCATTTATTTTTCCTCCTCTAACTTGATTACATGACCTATCCTAAACCTTGGAGTCCACTCTATAGCAACTAAAAAGTTTTATTTTTTCTTTCCCATAATTTTTCTACTTTATCTGGTGTCATCTCGCCTGCCTTAAATTTCGCGATATGATCGTCATAGGTTTCGATTTTATAAGCCAGTAATTCTCTGACATCTTGGATTTCAGCCATTTTCTGATCCAGCTCTTCCAATTGATCGGACAAAATTTGTTTTTGAGCTTCTTCAACACTTTCTTTTCCCCGCAATTGCGCCAGCTGTGCAAATTCAATCAGGGATTCAACCGATAACCCGGCACCGCGCAAGCTCTTCGCCAAATAAATCCAATTTAAATCATTGGTCGTATACTCCCGATAACCGCTGGCATTTCTGCCGACTGGCGGTATGACTCCGACCCGTTCGTAATAACGTAACGTATCCACGGATAAATCAAACATTTCTGCTGCTTTTTTAATGTTCATCGATCCTGCCTCCTCGTCTATATAAATCATCATAAACCATGGAGTGAACTCTAAGGCAAGAAACTTTGCTCAAAAAATATTGGGAATAATCTACAAAAATAGCCGAAACCTGAGTACTCAAGGTTTCGGCTATTTTGCTGTATTTGTATTATCTATTTTTTTACTTTAATTGAGCAAAAATATAGTTCCCATAAATTGAGAGAAACGGATCAATCTCTCCCACTTTTGAGAAATCAATAAAGGTTTGGCCTTTGTATAATTTTTCCAATGTAAAAAAACCGTTTTTTTCCTTCTTAGAAAGCAATTTTAGCCCTTCACTAATCGAGTCATTGACTTCTAGACCTAGATCGGCCGCAAATAATAGAAAGCGAAAAATGCTATAGAAGTAGCGAAATGGATAAGTTAATTTTTGATACTTCTTCTCCTCTAAAAAAAGCTGATGTTGATAGAAATAATCAATTCCTCTTTGAATAGCGGCTTTTACTTTAGACTTTAGAGCTTCATCTTTTGTCGACGCTAAAAATGATCGCAGGCCTTCAAGAACACAGATGGTTGAATGTGGATCGCCCTCATTTTGATCATACCAAGTAAAACCGCCATCCGATTTTTGTTTTTGTAAAATCGAGGCAACAAGCGGCTCCAGTTTTTCATATTCAGGAAGAAAATAGCTAGCATAATTTAGAATCATCCCATCCACACAGATATCACTCTTCATATCCGATTTCGCTAAGTTCAAACCACCCTCTGGCAACTGGCATTCTTCAAACATACTATACAAAATATTTCTACAAGCAGAAGTATCCGGGGAAACTCCGCAATCTTTTAATTGCAACAACGTGTAATGGGTCGAAGTCCATTTAGGTTGATAGTAATACTTTCCCCAATGACCATCAGATTTTTGTTGAGACAACAAGTACTTTCCGTACCCTTCTAGAGTGATTCGCTTTTGAAGTTCAACATCAGGATGCTGCTTCAAATATTTTGTATACAAATATTGAATACTGATATCTTGATCAGACACCCACGTAGAAAAATTATCCATTTCGCCAAGCTCCTCTCCTGCTTAAACATCATTTCTTTTATTATCTCAAATTGAGCGCGATAAAAGCCATAATAGTTCTGCTATTAATTTCTATATATTCCAATTCGCCAAAACGTCATGCAGACGTTCTTATGCTAGACTAATAATCAAAGCCGACCTCCCCGTTTTGGAGGTCTCACTATTTATTGAATCAATGAGGTGAACAGAATGGGAATGCAAGTAAGCTTTTTCGTCGAAGATCAGCCCGGCGGCGGTTATTTTGAGAAAGTACAAGCGAGTTTTTTTGAGGAAGAGGAAAAAATCGAGAGCTATTATCCGAAAGAAAACCTTGATGAAATCCTTGATGCCGCACTATTACGGATCTTACGCAATGTATTCGATACATTAGAAAAGATCGGTGAGGTCGAAGATTATCTGCAATTTTTAGATTTCAAGATTGAGAATATCTATGACTCCGCCTTTGTCAGCAAACATTTTCTTCTATATAAAAACCCTGAAGTTGAAAAACTGCTGGATCATGTATTGATGGAAGTTGCTGACCCGCTATCCGAAGGTTATTTCGAATCAATGATCGATTATTTAGAAACGAATATCGATGATGAAGTATTTGTCGACTTCCGTTTAAACGGAGAAGAATTATTGCTGGAGGTTCAAAGCCAAGGGAAAAAAGTCAGTCAGATCGAACCCTTAAAACAATTAGTGATCGACTACGACGAATCCTTTGACCGCGTGGCGACAGAATTTTTGGAGAGTTTCATTTGATTTCAGGCATTAAAAATAAGCCTTCTGACATCCGAAAACAGGTTGTCAGAAAGCTTTTTCTAATTGATTTCATATGTTTTTCTGGCTGCTAACTATTTAGCGTCTCGTACCATTTTTGCACCGCTTCTCCATGCCTGACCAACTTTTTCACCAATCGCATAATACCCATTTTGGAATTGATCAAATGCAAAAGCATTCAATTTAGTAGGATCAATCTCGCCTTTTTCGTTCAGCACTTCTTCATCAGCCAGGACATTGAGCACTTCACCGATTACCCGATATCCGAATTCGTCATCTTGAATTTTTACAACCTTGCACTCCAATGTGAGCGGGAATTCCTCTACCACCGGAGCATCTACCTTGTCGCTCTTTACAGCATGCAATCCGCTGCGTTCGAATTTATCGACGATCTTATTTCCCGAAACCATTCCAAAAAAATCGGCTTCTTCCAGATGCGGAATATCTGCAATGCTAAGGGTAAACGCGCCTCTTTGCCGAATGTTCTCTGCCGTTTTATGGGTTTTCGTAATATTGAGCGCGACCATGTTCTCCCCGCACATCCCACCCCAAGCCATATTCATTACATTTACAACGTCGTCCTCACCATAAGTGGAAATCATCAAAACAGGCATAGGAAACAGATACGGGTGTACGCCAAGTTCTTTTTTCATACCAAAACTCCTCCTTATAAAATCGTTCTAGACATCGTTCATCTATATTGTTATGGTATTAACAAACTAGATGATAATCAAGTACCGATATTTTTGTAAGTAACTTACCCAGAAGAAAGCAAGGTGTTTATATGAGTAACAAATGTATTCGTGATGCCAAGTTCGAAGAAACAGGTTTCAGCTATACAATGTCGCTGATCGAAGGCAAATACAAGATGACTATCCTGTATTGTTTAGAGGAATATACTGTTGTCCGTTTCAATGAGCTTCAGCGCTATCTCAAAATTATTTCAGATAAAACACTGAGCCAAAAGTTAAAAGAATTACAAGCCGATGGATTAATCAAAAAAGTCATCTACCCACAAATCCCGCCTAAAGTAGAGTACTCCCTAACAGAACGGGGAAAATCGCTTATGGGTGTGTTGGATCAAATGTGTATCTGGGGCGAGAATAATCGGGTGGAATCTTTATAAAAAAAGTTTTCGATCATGACGATTTGATTTCTTCGTCTTTATACTATTTGTTAATGATAACTAAGCTTTTTTATAACCAATAATATATATATTTCTTTTCAATTAATTATAATAAACAATAACTAGTGTTTGATTTTCTAATTTTCTATCGACATGCTATGCTTAATATGTATTAAAGTTCGGGCCCGTTCTTGATACCATTAAACCTAAAAGGAGCATATATCATGCCAAAATGGACTGCTAGATTGACCGTTATTAATACTACGAATCAAGACTTAAAATTGGCTAGTAAATACATTTACAATGGAAATTCAATCGTATCCTTTCCAGAAATCATCCCTGCAAAAAATGAAGGCGTTTACGAAATATTTACTCCATCAGGGAAACCCTTAGGTCCTGAATTCAAGATCAGCTTAGTCGCGCAAGGAACAGACAAACAGAATTCATTGGGCTCTTTTGAATTCCATGTAGATATTCCTTATTGGTCTTCTAGAAATACTCTTCAATACCATTGCAATCGCGATTTGACTTGCCAAGTATCCCCTAGCACCATCTATGACAGTGATCATAATTACAATGGGGAAGTAAAAATCGGTGCTCGTGTGACCAATGACGCGGAAAATAAAAAAATACTCAGTGAAAAAGTTAGTTCATAAATAAAACGAAAGAGTGCTGCGGCACTCTTTTTTGCATGATTTCTGTCTTTCATTTAAGCCAGACATTTATACTACTCGGATTCACCCGCAACCTCTTGGGGTAAAAGTTCTGCTGGGCAATACCAAGTCAGACAGTTGATCGATCCTCCTAACGTGGAAAGTTCGCTGACATCCACTGAATGAATCGTCTTTTCAGTATATTTTGACACCGTATCGATGATTTGCTGATCTGATTTAAGACCATATTTCGGTACATAGATATCGTTTTCGGTTTCCATCATATTGATATAGAGACCCTTGGCTGATGGGATCGTTTCATCGTATTGGCCTTCTGCTTGATAATTGGATGGCAGATCTATGATTTTTATTTCAGGCGCGGCCTGTTTGATTTGCTGCCTCACCGTCTCCTTGCCTTCAAAATCACCGATAAATAGGACATTGGATTGAATAAAATGAACCTGACCATCCGCATGGCCCAATACATCATCAGGCTCTTCCTCTATCAAAATGACTTTGTCGACGTTCAATAATTCCTTGAGTTTATTGACTAATGACTCTTGGCTGTACTCAGGATTATCCTTCAAAATCCGCTTGGTAATAATCACCGTTTTCTTCCCATTGTAAATAAAGTTTCCGCCATCTAACACGATATCAGATTGTTCATAGTCAAACTCGTTTTCCTTAAGCCAATCTTGAAAACGGGCTTGGATCTTTTTACTTTGTTTCTTAGGAAGATAATCAGGCGAGTAATTGAATTTCACCAACCGGTCAGTGACTACTGGGGCAACATCCCTGATCCAGATATCCCCATAACCAATTTTGGTGCTGTTCATATCTTTTCTGAATTGCTTTATATCCTTCATAAATGGTTTGTAGTACGTATCCATGCGATCTGGATAACCGGTAAAAATCGTTTCCCGAGTATTGGCGCAGCCTGTAATTGGAAAAAATAGACCACCCATAAAAAACAGTGTCAGTATTTTTTTCATCTTGGAACACTCCTCTCATTTCGTAGCTAGTATACATGCCCTTTTAGTTATAATAATTAATAAAAAATATAACCCCGCCGCGACAATAGAAACTGCCTCTTGACAGGTTTCGAATATATTTTATTTAAATTATTTATATAAAAATCTCCGAGAACAATTATTCGCTTTTAAAAAAAGAAAGTAGTAGAATCAATTTAACTTATTAAAAGTAAGTGTTTTACGAAGAGTTGAGGAGGTCATTCATCGTGAAAAAAATCGGCTTTTTGAGTTTTGGTCATTGGATGGACCAAGGGTCAATTGTTAAAACAGCAAAAGATTCGTATTTGCAATCGATTGAGTTAGCGGTCGAAGCAGAAAAGATCGGGATCGACGGCGCCTATTACCGCGTGCATCATTTTGCGGATCAAATTGGTTCCCCATTCCCATTACTTTCAGCGATCGGCGCAAAAACCAGCAAGATCGAGATCGGGACTGGTTTGATCGATATGCGTTACGAAAATCCTTATATGATGGCGGAAAATGCTGGTCTGACAGATATTATTACTCAAGGAAGAGTGCAGTTGGGCGTGGGCCGTGGTTCACCCGAACAAGTACTAGATGGCTGGAAATATTTTGGCTATGACTACAGCGAGGATGAAATCAAAGATATCACTCGTGAACGGACATTGGAATTCTTGAAACTGATCGAAGGCGGACGTTTCGCTGAACAAAATCCGCAACCAATGTTTCCGCAAGCACCTGGGAAACTACGTTTGGAACCCTATTCAGAAGGATTGCGTCAACGTATCTGGTGGGGAGCTGGTTCAACCCAAACAGCGGTCTGGGCGGCTCAACATGGAATGAACTTGCAGTCATCGACTTTGGTGAACTACGAAACGAACGAACCGTTCCATGTCCAACAAGCGAAACAATTACGCGCCTATAAAGAAGCGTGGAAGGAAGCCGGTCACGACTTCGAACCGCGGACTTTGGTAACCCGTTCGATCCAACCAATCACTTCCGACTTGGATCGTCAATTGTTCGGGCATCAAGGCGACGATGCCAACTACGATCAAGTTGGTTTCCTAGCATATCATCAAAACCCAACGATCTTCGGCAAAACCTTTGCCGGCGAACCAGATAAGATCGTCAAAGAATTAGCGGAAGACGAAGCAATCAAAGAAGCGGATACCGTATTAGTCACGATTCCGAATACTTTGGGTGTAGAGTACAATATGCATCTACTTGAAAGCATCGTAAAAGATGTCGCCCCTGATTTGGGCTGGAGATAGATACTAGAAGAATCAAGCTAACCTGCACACAGGTTAGCTTTTCTTTTTGACCGCTCCGGATTATTTCCCACGAATAATATGATAGAATTTATAAAAAATAGCAGATTTGAATCGAAGGGTCGTGGAAAAATGGGGACTGAACAACTCGTTACTGACAGATTGATTTTGCGGAAGTTGACTGTCAATGACAGCCGCCAGATGTTCAACAATTGGGCGTCTGATCCGGCAGCGACAAAATACCTGCCTTGGAAACCGTATCAAAAGCTGGAAGACGTTTCTGCTTATTTGAAAACTATCGAACATGAGTATCAGACTAACGATACTTTTTGCTGGGGAATTGAGCTTAAGGGGTCGCGACAATTGATCGGTTCAATTTCTGTCGTGGACGATTATAAAGAGATCCAGACAATGGCGATCGGGTATGTAATTGGACAAAATTGGTGGCATCAAGGCTACACTTCTGAAGCATTATCAGCCATAATCGATTTTTTATTCGAGACAACATCGGTTAATCGACTGGAAGCTTTCCATGATGCTGAAAATAAAAACTCTGGATTGGTTTTGACTAAATGCGGCTTTGTTTTTGAAGGGGTGCTTAGACAAAGAGGCAAAAATAATCGCGGCGTCGTTGATCAATGCATCTACTCTCTTCTTCGTCAGTAACGAAAAGAAGCTGATCTGAGAAAAATCAGATCAGCTTCTTTTTTAGTTTATTTTACAATTGAAACATAACCCGTGCTTACGGTATTCGCTACTTTATAGTATCGATCTGGATAATCCTCATCATCCATGATAAATACAGCAAGAGCCATATCAGTATGGCCAGACATGATGATATTCATATAGTGCCCACCTTTTGTATAGTCATTCGCTCGGCCAGCTTCTCGTTCATTTTCAATGTATTGATTGAACATCTGCTGAGCAATTAACTGCGCAAGGAGTGCAGAGTTGCCATTGACCGCGGATTTCTCAATGTATACATAAGTATTATTTTCGCTAAAGAATCCCATCTTTTGAGAACCCACTTCCCGCTCTACCACATAGGTTCCATCACTAGCCAAATTACTTGGACGGGTATGAGAGAATTTATACATGACTTCGACTGCCCGTTCCGCAATTTCGCGATAAGCCGCTTCATCCTTGGTATTGCTGACTAGTTTCTCTTTATATTTGGTCTGTTCTTCCTGAACTAGTCTCTCAAAATGCTTCGCTACTTCTTTTGAAAACTCAACATTGACCAAGTTATCCGCCTGTTCCACGGTCACTCTGGTATTGTCGGTTACTATCTGTTCCTTGATTGTTTTGAGTTCAGCATCATCCGCGGATTTGATTGCTTCAATGATTGGATCTACGATTTTTTTATAGGTAACAGTCGTCGTATACGTCGTGATTGTATCACCATTCGATAATCTTTCGACCGTCTTCACCGGTTGCGATTCGGAAACTTTTTCATAGCCTGTCAGATCAGTTAATTCTTTTCCTGACTGATCAACGTTTTTAACTACTTCTTCATCTTTGTTCACTATTTTGTGGTATGTCATTGTTGTCGTATACGTCGTGATTGTGTCGCCATTCGCTAAGGTTTCGATCGTCTTTTCTGGCACTGATTCGGCGATCTTGAAATAGCCGTCTAAATTAGTCAGGACATTGCCGACTTCATCGATGTTGTTGATCACCTTCTCATCTTTGTTCACTATTTTGTGATACGTTACTGTTGTCGTATACGTCGTGATCGTGTCGCCATTCGGTAATGTTTCAATCGTCTTTTCTGGGGCTGATTCGTTGATTTTGAAATAGCCTTCTAAATTAGTCAAAGGATTTCCGGCTTCATCGACATTGTTGATCACTTCTTTATCTTTGTTCACTATTTTGTGGTACGTCACTGTTGTCGTATATGTCGTGATTGTATCGCCGTTTGGTAGTATTTCGACCGTCTTTTCTGGTGCTGATTCAGAGACTTTCACATAGCCAGTGGTATCAGTTATTGTATTTCCTTCGTCATCCATCAGAATTGTGACATGCATATCCACATTAGCAGGAATATGCGGCAACTTATTTTTAACCTCTGTGGCTGTACCGTTTGCTTTATCGACATGCTGATTGGTATCCGCTGCGGAATCTTCTGCCTGTTTTCCTTCTGTTTCGACAGTTTTCGCCTCATCTGTAACTCCTTGAATGAGCTGATCTAACTCAGCAATACGATTGTCGAGAGCTTGGATTTTATTTGCTAAACTGCTAATCTGCTTCTCCAATGCAGTGATGCGATCATTGTATTGAGACAGCTCTGCTTGAATTTTTTTCGCTTCATCACTAGTTGCTGCGGTTGATGACTGAGGCAAATTGGCTAATTCTTGTTGTGCTGCTGTTAGAGTGAGCTGCGCCTGTCCAATTGCGCGCTCAATCGATGCTTTTTCAGCGACACCAGAATTCAACGTGGCCTCTGCCGTGCTATAAGCGGCTTGTGCAGTATTAACGCTTTGCTGTGCAGCGGCTACTTGTGCTCCGTACGCATTCAACTCTCCTTGCGCTGCGGCAAGCTGTTGGTTCAATTGTTCCAGCTGTGCTTGGATGGTCACATCACTTCCTGCTTGGCTCTGCAAAGTGGATATCTGTGCGCTGACATCATTCACCCGATGCTGCGCGGTTGCTTGATTTGCACTCGCTGAATTGATTGCTGTTTGCGCTGTCGTTAATACAGTTTGTGCGGATTGTTGAGCTGTTGCAGCATATCTTGCACAGTCACCTTTGGAATCACTTGAGACAAATAGGCAGCAATCGTTTGAAGTTCCTCACCTATTTGTTCCTCCATAACGCCAGGCACACCATAAATAAAATATAACCCATTCTGCGTATTCTTCGTTATTCTCGTTCGAAAATCTGGGCCTTTGATAATACTTGAAACAACCCCAGTTTGATCCGATAGATGCATATCTTCAAGCATCAATGATTGTTCCTTTTTTGATATTCCTTGGTACGTGAAAGGCTCATTTGCCACATCAATCACTAAAGAGCCTTCAAACATGCTGTCGCCTGGTAAACCAATCACACGTTTGACAAACATCCCTTCTTCCTTATCAATTGAAAAAGCAACAATGTCGTAACGTTGAACCTGACTTTTTTTCTTTACTAGAACTTGATCCTCTTCGGTCAACGTTGGGATCATGGAAGTGCCTGAAATCGTATGAACACTATAGTGCTTTTGTAATTGCCCTCTCATAACAAGCAGCATCGTTACAGATAAAATGATTAGAAGTACGACAGTTAAGAGTAATGTTCTCCTATCATTCGGCGGATCCTCAGCGTGACCATAGCGCTTATTTGCCATGAGTGATGGCACCCCTTTATTTTGCTTTAATATACGTAACTAGATCGGATTTCGCTAAGTTTGCATCAATAACCCGATAGGAAATCACAGTACCTCCATAAACATTGCCTTCAGAGATCAAGATTCCCTCTGGTCGAACGACCTCAACAAAGGCAACATGTCCATAACGCGGATCTGATCCTGCTGTACCCGGTGTGAAGGATATCAACCAGCCCGCCTTTGGCTCACGACTGATTTCATAGCCTAATGCTTTCCCTTTTGTTCCCCATTCACCGCCGTTGCCCATAAAGTCATCCACGCTCTTTCCTAACTGTTTAACTCGGTTAAAGGCGTACCATGTACATTGTCCAACTGGATACAAGCCAGAGGTGTTGTAATTGACCCCGTTATAATCTGGGTAACGCATCAAGGAACGATATTCTTCTGGAATCTCTTCTTTTCCTTTAACAAAGACTCCTGAAGACTGGTCAATCTTCACTTGATCGTATTGCGTCAAGTTATAGACCGCAATGATCGAATTTAATTTTCTATCATAAGAAGTATCTGTGGCGTAGGTTCCAGTCAATGCATGCGTTGACCGCAAATAATTTTTAGCTGTGGACCGCCATGTTTTTTGATAGTAGCCATCATTACCGGAAATTCCTCCACGCAGTAATTGAACATAATCCCCAAGTGAGGCTGCATAATTTGGATACTTGCGGAAGGAAGAGTTAATGGAATACAGCTCGCCATTTCCACGATCTTCTTGAGTCGCCATCGAAACAGCCTGCCCTTGATAAGTTCCTTTCACCCCGAAAAGGTTATAGTTTGGCGGCAATGATAAACCGCT
Source organism: Enterococcus malodoratus (assembly GCF_027659535.1). NCBI lineage: Bacteria > Bacillati > Bacillota > Bacilli > Lactobacillales > Enterococcaceae > Enterococcus > Enterococcus malodoratus. Next base: position 205,390 of record NZ_JAQDPG010000006.1, read on the forward strand.
GCTTCCCGAACCACTTTCCAGCAACGCTTGTGCGATCATCACTGAAGCAAAGACATCATATTCTTGACCCAATTTACGCGCGTCTTCCGCAATTTTTGAAATAAAGTTCTTTGACCCTTCGTTTTCAGTAAAATTAATCGAGGCAGGATATTCCGCTAAAATCGTTTGACCATACTCTGTCAGGGTAACGTTAGGCAACGCTTGAACCAATAGATCTTCCTCTATATCCATCGGCTGAAGAACGACTTGCCGCTGCTTTTCTTTTTTGTCTAGTTCTTTCTCTTCTTTATCTAAACTCTTATCAGCCTTTTTAGCTTCATCATCTTCCTTAGTTTCTGCTTCTGTTGATTCTGATGAAACATCTGTTTCCACATCATCCACAGTCAAATAGTAATCTTTACCGACATATACACCGACGATTTCAAGCTGATCCTTTTTTTTCTGATAGAGTACGCTGCCGACACTGATTTCTTCTTTCGGTTTCTCGGGCGTTCCTGTGATCTCAGCCGCAAAAAGATCGCTATAAAGTTTAGCCGCTAATTGTTCTACATTGAAGTCTTGTTCTTGTTCAATTCCAAGCTTTTTGATACCGTCGTAAATCAAAGCCGCATGGGCTTTATTTTCAAAGCTTGAAAGCAGCGGCAACTCGAAACCCTTCAGATCTGATTGTGCAACTTCAGTAGTTTTTAAATCACTTGGCAGCTGCAAGGTACTCGTTTCTGAAAAAGCATCTGGTGTTGTTTGATTAATAGCCGCACTAGCCTCAACCTTGGGATCACTTGGTGCCGGCGGTGTAGGTGTACTCTGTGCTGGATTTTGAACTGAACCTGGTGCTGGTGTAGACGGAGCTGGCGTACTTGGTTGCGGTTGCTCCTGGTCAGAACTTGGCTGCGTCGAAGAACTGTTCGTTGTTCCCGTTGCCCCTCCACTAGTTGAACTGGTAGTACTCCCCGGCGTACTGCTAGAAGTAGAAGTTTCACTTGTAGAAGTACTTGGTTTGGTAGTGCTAGATGTTTGACTCGTTGAAGTCTCACTGCTTGAATTTGATGATTCTTTTGTTGAACTATCGCTTGTTGAACTTTCACTCTTCGGTGGCTCAACTGTGCTGCTCCCTGCTGGTACTTCCGTTACCGATTCCTTCGGCGTATTCGCCACTGGCGGTTGCACCGTCGGAGTTTCTGCCGCAGTGGATGGTTCCGCTGATGGAGCATCTGGCACAGGAGCTTCAGGAGCCGCTGATGGTTCTATTGGTGTTTCTGGTGTGGGCGTGACAGGTTCCGGAGCAGTTGGCTCAGCAACTGAACTTTCTGGTACCGTTGTCTCTACGACAGAAGATTCTTGCAGTAATTCATCTGCTTTCAATGCCCCGCTGCGCAGGCTAGCTACTCCCCAACAAAATACTGCTACCCCGCAAATTACCATAACAATCTTTTTCATGAATATTTCCCCTTCTTTCTATCTTGGATCAAGCAAAGTATTAAAAAATACTAGGGGCAACCAATGACTTGAAAAAAAATCAAGGATGCTGACAACAATCCGCATCCTTGATTCATTCTTCGATAATGATGCATCCATCACTTAAAAATTATCCAATGAATGCTGATCATTCTTCGCCGCTCATTGCTAAAATTTATAAGTAGCATCTGATAAGTCACAATATTTCACTGACTCACGGCTTTTTGGCTTCTCACAATAAGGAGAGACGCTAATCAACATGATCGATGACTGATACCCATCAACCTTCTACATGTTGTCAGTAATAAAATTACAATGACCGGATTTCTTATGTATTTTTGTTTTTTTATGAATCGTTTATGATAATTTTGCTCATTGCAAATGATCGTTACTTAACCTCTTTACAACAACCGCAGAAAAATCTAGAAACACCTTCATTGCGCGCACCATTGGTTACACATATTATTTTACCTGCATTTATAAGGAATGTCCCAGCCATTTTTAAAATATAAAATTTAATTTTTGGATAAAAATAAGCATTGACGCTATTTGTATCCGCTTCCAAATTTGCCGTTGCCTAAGTCTAGCTGATTCCACAATTATTAAGAGTGATAATATCAGAAAAATTCTTTTTTTGTTTTTTTTATTCACTTTTTGGATAATTACTTTTAAAGTGTTGAGCCTGCAAAAAAAAGGAAACATCGGCTATAAAGGCCGATGTTTCTGTCAATGAACAATACTATTTTCTTTTTTGGTTCGTAATTTCTGAACTGTGGAATGTTCCTGTAAAATCTCGGCTAATTCCAGTAGATTCTTGATACACAGATCTGCGCCCTGTTGGTAGAAAATTTCGGCCGTTTGTTGGTTTAGAAGCTCCATTTCTTCTTTTGAAAGCTGTTTGTATTCTTCCAAAGATAACCCCATCACTGAACTGCCTTCTGTCACTGCGATGCTCAGAACACCCGCATTTTTACCTTCTTGAATATCAGAAATGGTATCTCCAACTTTGATGACCTCTTCCATCGAGTGATTTTGAAAGTAACGCATATTATCAAAAATCATAAAGGGATACGGCCGTCCTAATGAATCTACATCATCTGGTGTAACAACATAATCTGGATGGTAGCCCTCTACTTTGGCAGTTTCAAAAACAACGGCCATCATATCCTTGGTATAGCCAGTTGTTGAACCAATATTATAGCCCAGCTGCTTGATCTTTTTCATTGCTTGTTTGGTTTCCGGCTTAAGGTGACTGTTTTCTGCTAGATCCGCAAACAAGTATTTTTCAAAATCTTGATAGATACCTAATACATCCGCTTCAACTGAAGGTCGGCCATACAGATTAAACCATTGCCTTTTAACTTTATCAAGTGCAAGCAGTTGCTTGATATGATCGATTTTAAGCATCCCCATCGGCTTTCGAATTTCCTCATACGTAAGCTCAATGTTTTTATTCTCAAAAGCCTTCTTAAACGCTGCGACGGGAGCCATACAACCAAAGTCGACAGTCGTTCCCGCCCAATCTAAAATTATCGTATTAACTGACATTCGCTACCTCCGTATATTTCTCAATGACTTCGACTAACTGATCGATATCTGCTGGATAAATATCACCGATATTTCCAATTCGAAAACAATCAACCGTACTGATTTTTCCCGGATAGATTACAAAACCATTTTGTTTTAGATGATGATAAAACGTGTCGAAATCAAATGCTAATTGCTCTGGGTAAAGGAAAGAAGTAATAAATGGCCCCTGATGCTGCTTGATAAATGGCTGGAACCCTAATTCTGCCATTTTTTGCCGCAACAGCCGATTATTGGTCAAATACCTCACATAACGCTGGTAGATGCCACCTTCTTTATCCAATTCCTTCAATGCTTGATGAAAAGCTAAGACTATATGCGTTGGTGAGGTAAAACGCCACTTCCCATCTTTTTCCATCGTTTCATATTGATCATAAAGATCTAATGAGACAGTTCGTGCAAAATCTCGACGTTTCTCCAGCTGATCCCGTTTCGCCAAAGTAAAGGAGAACCCGGGAACTCCCTGGATACACTTGTTCGAACTTGATATCAGAAAATCAATCGATAACGCGGAAACATCGATCGGAATGCCGCCAAAACTAGACATTGCGTCAACAATAAATAGTAGTTCATTATCCTTGACCAGCTTAGCGATCTCATCTAATTCGTTTAAAATACCTGAAGTCGTTTCACTGTGAACCATTGCGATAGCAGTAATTGATGAATCATTCTCAAGAATTTCCGCTACATCTGCTGCCCGTGGAATCTCATCCTCAGCAACTTCATAGACCGTGTAAGTTAAGTTATGCCGCTCACTCATACTGACTATTCGACGGCCGTACGCTCCATTCACACAAATCAGTATATGATCCTCCGGTCCGAGCATTGAACTCAAAACAGCTTCAACACCAAATGATCCACTGCCTTGCATCAAAATCGTTGTATATTCTGCATCCGATACTCCTGCTAAAGACAACAATTCTTGTCGAATCTCTTGGGTAATGGTTTTGTATTCCTGATCCCATGTACAATGGTCAACCATCATCGCCTGTTTAACTGATTTGGTCGTTGTCAACGGTCCAGGTGTTAATAATTTATAGTCCATACTGCACTCCTTAATCAACCAATTTTTGATGCTTCTCAAGTAATTCTGCTGTTAATTCATCCGGGAATACTTTCTGATCCTTCGCTACTTGTTCTGTATCGACTGTTTCTCCCTCATACAATGCACTAGGATAAATTTTTAATAGATCTTCCCGTCCTTTTTCTAAGATCAGATTCACCATTTTTTCTGCTTCTGGGTTAGTCTTTTCACCCTTATCAATCACAGCCAGTGATTCTGTCAATGTGTAAGTCTCTTCTGAAGGTTCAATAAAATCAATCGGCAGTCCGTCCTGTTTATCTTTGACTGCCTGATGTCGTAGTCCAAAACCAATTGCTACTTCGCCTAAACGAACCTTTTTCAATGGACCGGAGCCAGAGCTTTCCAAATGATCACCGGCATTCTTATAAATTCCTTGTAGAATCGTTTTTGCTTCGTCTTGCCCATAGTTATCAACTAATGCTTGGAACAGCAGCCACGCTGTAGAAGATTGTTTAATATCTGAGATCGACAAAGCATCCTTATATTTCGGATCGGCTAAATCTTTTAAACTCGTTGGAACCGACAATTTCATTTCCTTCATTACATCGGTATTGTAAAAAATCGTCCCTTCTTGAACCGTGAAAGGTGCGGCATAGTCTGGTATTTTCGTCAATGGATCGACAGACAAATCCAACTTTTTGAACATCTTATCTTTTTTCTGAGCACTATTTAAATAGAAGGTGCTCATCGTCACTAAGTCGGCTTCAATGTCTTTTCCCTCTGCCAGAAGTTTGCCGCCTAACTCAGAAGTTCCAAAGGATTGCAGTGTGTATTTCCCTTTATATCCATTTTTATCCAAGACATTTTTAATCACTTCAACTGGTTCTTCGTCAGCATTGGTATAAATCGTAACCTTCTCATTCGCCGCGCTGCCCTTGCTGCAGCCACCTAATAATAGAAGGAACAGCAGACCCCCAATTACCGTGATTAATTTCTTTTTGTTCATTCATCATTCTCCTTTTTCATATTAATGTACTTATTTTTCCACGGAAAAATTACTCTGATTTTCAAGCCGTATACCATTCCTCTATACTCTTTTTCTCCTAATAGAGGGGACTTTGGCATTTAGTACCTTTTTTGGCTGTCTAACTTGGAAAAGAGGAACTGGCATCCTTTTTCATATTCATATATTCATTTTTCTATGCTTTTTTCCTATGAATCGTCGTTACCTTGGCATTTAATCCTTTTTTCGCCTGTCTGGTTGAGAAACGCGAAAATGACATCTTTTTAATGAGCTGTGTGAGTCCCTGCATGATTAAATTGATGAGTAGTAAAAACAACGAAAGCATAAATATGTCGTTAAACCGGCCAAAGTGCTGTAATTCTTTTAGTTTGGCGGTAATAACCATCGTGTTAGCACTGGTTAAGAAAATCACAGCGCTGATCGTAACCATCGAATTGAAAAAGTAATAAGCAAAAATATCTACGATCGTCACTTTAGAATTTGGGATCAAAATTCGCCAAACCGTTTTTAGCCAACTATCTCCCATCAACTTAGCGGTACTCTCCCAATTTAAGTTCATTTTTTGTAGTGCCTCTTTCGCCATTTGATAAGGCGTTGAGAAGTAATGAATAATTGTTACGATGACTAAGATCATCAGGGTGTTATGCAGCTGACTACCGCTGAACAGTAATAAGTAAGCAACACCGAGAACCATTCCTGGAATCGAATTTGTGATCGTCGCGATGCTGTCGATGATTTGATTTATCTTATAAATTTTATGTTCTCTGGAAGTCAGTATCGCTGCTGAATAAGCGATACTTGTTCCAAGTCCGGCCGTTAATAACGCCATCATAAGAGAATTTTTCAAAGTTGAAACCAAGCTATCATCTTGAATGAAACGAGCAAAATTATTTAATGTTGGACTCAATTCATATGGCCAATTAGTCACCATAGGGATAATAATCAAGACCGCAAATACTCCTAAAATGAAAAGAGATAAGCTGACAAAAAGCAGTTTGAAACACCAATCTCTGACAGTATTTTTTTTGATTACTACTTGTCGCGGCCGCTCGTAGCGCACTACTTTTTTTTGTAAATGATTCAAAGTCAAGATGCTGATGATTGACGGCAGTAACATCGTTAGAGCGACCAAGGAGCCAAATTGGAAGTTAGGGATCGTCCCCATGAATCCTTCATATAATAATGTTGTGATAAATGGTGTTTGTCCGCCCACCGCACTGGGAATCCCGAAATCGGTAAAGGACATGAAGAATCCCTGCAAAAAAGCGACTGCCAAAACCCGTGTCAATGGATTCAAGATCGTTTTATAAAGCGATCGATACCAACTATCTCCCATCAAGCGAGAAACAATGAATAGTTGCGTATCCAAATATTTCATCGAATTATTGATCAAGATGTAGATCGGCGGCAGCGTATAAATGATAAAACCTAATAAAATACCGATGGACCCATAGATGTGAAACAGTTCCTGTTGAAAAATCTTGCTCCACAAGCCTTGTTTACCAAAGGCATAAATTAGGACAAATCCATAAGTAATTGTTGGCAAAAGCATCGGAAATTGCAGAATACTCTCGTTTATCTTCAAAAATCTCCGATTAATCCGTGTAAAGTTATTTCCGTAAGCCAAGAAAAAGCCTAAAACTGTTGAGCAGCTAGTCGCCGCTAATGAATAGTTCAAACTATTAGTAAATGAACTGCGCCAGCTTTGATTGAAGATATGCAGACTGTCTCCACCCGTTTGAGAAAAGGCTGTAATGACAATTTGAATGATCGGATATGCCAAAAATAAAAAGAAGAAAGCCAGTACAGCCCAGCTGATTATTTTTTTTAATGAAAAAGTGATGCTCATGAGGCTGCTCTTTTCATTGATTGTTGAAAAATCTGTTGGATATTTTGTTGCTTGATCGCTAATTGATTGACGATAAACTCTTCAACGAAATTACATGAAGCCTGACTCATAATCTCAATCGGAGAACTGCATTGAGCAATTTTTCCTTCATCGAGAACCACGATTTTATCAGACATCGTCAATGCTTCTTCCGGATCATGGGTAACGATCACAATAGTCAGATGCAGTTTCCGAGCGATTTCTTGGATCTTTGCCTTAATTGATTCCTTAATTACGCCATCTAAAGCACTCAACGGCTCGTCTAACAAAAGTAATTGGGGCTTCATCACTAGCGTCCGTCCAAGTGCGACCCGTTGTTTTTGTCCACCAGACAGCTGATGAATTGGTTTATTTAAATGTTTTTCCAAATCTAATAATTGGATTAGTTCATCTACTTCAGATTCAGTTGAACACTCCTTTTTATTGCGTAATCCATAAGTTAAATTCTGATAAGCAGTCAAATTAGGGAACAGCGCATAATCCTGAAATACAATATTGAATGGACGTTTTTCCATCAAAGTATGGGTAATGTTGCTTCCGTTAAAGAATATTTCTCCCCCGCTGGGTTCTTCCAAACCTAAAATTAAATTCAGCAGAGTCGTTTTGCCGGAACCGGATTGTCCAAGTATAGAGACGATTTCGCCAGATGCTATTTCCAAATTGATATTTTGCAGTACTGTCGTCTCTTGAAATTTTTTGGTGATGTTTTCGAGTTTTAACACGTTTATCTCTCCTTTTTCCACTACATACTATTCCATTTCTTTAATGGCTTTTTTTTCATGTATAATTCTTCTGCTGCTTTATTTGTAAAAAGTACAACTGGCACCCTCTGATAAAAAGTATAGCGATGCAGTGTAAAGACACCGTCAAGTTCCTGCAAAGATAAAATAAAGATTGTTGTTTTTATGTAAAGAGTGTAAATTTTTGCACATTGACACTTAAAGAAAAGTACTGAATGGCACTGTACCAGCAATAAATTTCTTTCTAACCAAAAAACGTTGCACCCGCAACGTTTTTCTTTTATACTATTCTATGTTTGTTTAATCTGGATTTTGATAATTATCAGGGAGGAAAAGGGAAGTGGATTCTTTTGTTAAAATGATCAACCGTATTGCACGGCTTTCTGCTTTATACCGCGAAAAAGAATTTAAGCGATTTGGATTGGGTGAAATGCACCATGCCTATATTCTAGGTGTCTGTGCCGAACCAGGTATTTCCCAAGAGGAGTTAGCTTGTAAAATATTTATCAACAAAAGTAATGTCGCACGACAGTTAGCTCAGTTGGAGCAAAAAGGGTTTATCACTCGGCAAAGCGATCAAAATGACGCACGTCGCTTGAGAATATTTCCAACAGCCAAATCTTTAGCCATAGAAGCAGAAATCCGTTCGATCCTAGCAGACTGGAATCAGTCATTATTAGCAGAGATACCAAAAGAGCAACAAGAAGCTGTATTGTCTGGCTTACAAACAATTATGGAAAAAGCCGAAACAAATATGTGCAGCAAGAAATGATATACGGCTTGAAAATGACTAAATAAGGAGCAAAAATGAAATTAATTATTAACTACTTGAAACCCTATCGTTCTCGCGTCACGTTAGCGGTTATTATTAAATTCCTAGGAACTATGATGGAATTAGTTCTTCCGTGGAACTTGGCTTATATTCTAGACCAAGTCATTCCACAAAAAAATCCGCAAAAGATTCTTTTTTGGGGTGGTGTAATGTTGGTGGCTTCCGCCTTTGCTCTATGGGCAAATATCGTCGCCAATCGGATGGTCTCACGTATCGCGAAAGACACGACACAGCATATTCGCGGTGATCTCTTTCATAAAATCACCTATTTAGATACGACACAGATTGAAGAAGTCGGAGTTTCGTCATTAGTTTCACGTGTAACATCTGATACCTATAATATTCATTTAACACTAGGCGTCATGATGCGAATGGGGATTCGCGCACCGATTCTTTTAGTTGGCGGAATTTTGATCACTACTACATTAGATCCGATTTTGACTTTAGTTTTGGTCGCAGTAATGCCGATCATTTTTGTAATGGTGACACACATCTCTAAAAAGGGTGTCCCTCTTTTCGGCAAACTTCAAAAGCAAGTCGATCAACTAGTTTTGGCTGTACGCGAAAATGTGACGGGCTCACGAGTCATCAAGGCTTTATCAAAGGAAGCTTTTGAGCGTCAGCGCTTTGAACATGTCAATCAATCTTTAGTAAACGCAGAAACAACTGCGAATGTTACGCTGGCCGCCTCACCAGCCCTTTTGGATTTATTCTTGAACTTAGGATTAACACTCGTCATCGTAGTCAGTGCTTATCGAGTTAATGCAGGTTTAACACAACCGGGAGTGATTGTGGCTTTCTTGACTTACTTTACAATTATTTTGAATGCGATGCTTTCAATCACACGAATTTTTGTCTTGTACTCACGCGGATTGGCTTCTGCCAATCGGATCAACGAGGTAATACGAAAGAAACCTTCGTTAGTTCCAGGTTCATTGAACCAACGAAAAGAGACTGCGACCAAATTGGTTTTTGATGATGTCACATTCGCCTATCCTGATGGTGGTCCCGCCATCGAGCATATCAGCTTTAGTGTAAGTGCAGGAGAGACGTTAGGTATTATGGGAGCGACTGGCAGCGGAAAAACTACGATTGCTAGTTTAATCCTACGCCTATATGATCGAACCTCTGGTCAGATTTTACTAGACGGACAAGAGATTAAACATTACTCACTCGATGCCTTGCATCAGAAAATCGGAGCTGTTTTGCAAAAAGATGTTCTTTTTGCCGATACGATTCGAGAGAATATCTTGTTTGGCCGTTCATTCTCAGAAGAACAACTTCAACAGGCAATCGATGATGCGCAGGCACGAGAATTTATCGACAAACTGGCGGAGGGGCTGGAACATCGTTTAGAAGCTAAAGGTCAAAACCTCAGCGGCGGACAAAAACAACGTGTTCTTCTTGCTCGGGCATTAATCGGACAACCCGATCTGTTGATTTTAGATGATTCTTCCAGTGCGTTGGATTACCATACCGATGCAAATTTGCGAAGAGCCTTACGGACACATTTCGCAGCTACAACAAAAATCCTGATTGCACAACGGATCAGTTCAATTCAACACGCCGATAAAATTCTGCTATTGGATAAAGGAGAGATGATCGGCTATGGTACTCATGAAGAACTATTAGCCGCAAACTCAACCTACCAAGAAATTTATCAAGGACAGACGGGAGAACAAGCCATTGAAGAATAATAACAGTAAAAATTCACGCAAAGGCACGTTGCTTCGTTTATGGGGATACCTCTATCAATTCAAATGGCTGCTATTTTTGGCTGTAATTCTAACTATTGTCAGTAATTTATTTGCTCTGGTCGGGCCGCTGCTATCTGGTTACGCTATTGATGCGATCCAAATTGGCAAAGGCAACGTCGTCTTTCAAAAAGTCTTCTTCTATTGTAGTTTGATGGCGGGCTTCTATTTGGCCTCTGCGATTTTAAGTTACGGCATCAGCCGTCTGATGATCTATTTGAGTCAGAAAATCGCCTTTCGCTTGCGGAAAGATCTTTTCAATAAAATCGTTTCTCTGCCAGTCGGCTATTTTGACCAACATCAAACGGGCGATATCGTTAACCTTATGAGCTATGATATTGATACCATCAATACATCGCTGGCGAGTGATTCAGTCCAAGTATTGAGCAGTTTGGTCACGATAATTGGTTCCTTTATAATGATGCTGGTGATTTCGCCTTTGATGGTGACGATCTTTTTAGTTACGGTCCCAGCATCGATTTTACTAACTCGCTTCTTAACGACTAAGTTCCAACCATTATTTCGGAAACGTTCAGCAAAGCTTGGTGAACTGAATGGCTTGACGGAGGAACTTTTATCGGGGGAACAAACGACCAAAGTTTATCATCAAGAAGAGACGATGATCACTCGTTTTGGGCAAAAAAACAAAGAAGCTATGGATGCCTACTACAACGCGGAATACTACGGCAGTATGACCGGACCATCCGTCAATTTTATCAACAATGTTTCACTTTCATTAATCAGTGTCCTAGGCGCTTTCTTGTTTCTTTTTGGCCACCTAACGCTAGGAAAGCTTTCCTCATTTGTCCTTTATTCACGGAAATTTTCGGGACCAATCAATGAATTGGCTAATATTTTCAGCGACCTGCAATCTTCTATTGCGGCGGCTGAACGGATCTTCAAATTATTAGATGAAGAACCAGAAGTCCAAGATGTCTCAAATGCTTATACTTTCGAAAAAGCCCGTGGGGATATTCGTTTCGATCATGTCGCTTTCAGTTATCAAAAAGAGCAGCCTGTTATCAGAGATTTGTCTTTTGATATTTCCGCCGGTAATGTCGTTGCGATCGTTGGTCCAACTGGAGCTGGAAAAACTACGATTGTCAATTTATTGATGCGTTTTTACGATCCTGACAGCGGTGCAATCTACTTGGATGGGCAAAATATCAAAGAAGCGACACGCAGCAGTCTAAGAAAGCAATATGCGATGGTCCTACAGGATACTTGGCTCTTTACCGGAAGCATCTTTGAAAACCTGACTTATGGTAATGAAGAAGCCACTTTGGAAGACGTCATCAAAGCGACTAAGGCCGCTCATATCCATGATTTCATCACGCAATTGCCAAAAGGTTATGATACTGTGATGACTGAAGACGGCTTGGCCATTTCTCAAGGACAAAAACAATTGCTGACGATTGCTCGAGCTATGCTGCTAAACGCCGAACTACTGATTCTTGATGAAGCAACCTCAAACGTCGACACGCAAACGGAATTGCAGATTCAAGAAGCCATGAGCAAATTGATGGTAAACAAAACCTCCTTCATTATTGCTCATCGCCTATCAACCATTCGCGAAGCCGACTTGATCTTAGTGGTCAACGACGGTAATATCGTCGAGCAAGGGACGCACGAAGAATTATTGGCTCAACAAGGTCGCTATTATCAACTGCATCAAGCACAATTTGAGAATTAAAAAACCGCAGCTCTACGAGAATCTCGTGAAGCTGCGATTTTTATTTGTTTTCTTCTGCAATCTGTTGGACAACTTCAGCAAATCGTTCTTGTTCATTGATCCATGGATTGTGACCTGAATGTTCAAACCAGATGATCTCCTTACTGGGCGCCTCCAACTTTTTATAATAGTCCTCAGCCAAGCTCAACGGTGCATTAAGATCGTGTCTTCCTAATAAAAAATAAATCGGAACGTCCAGCTTTCCGTACTCCTTTCGTAAATCTGTTTCATAAAGCTGCGGATATACATGATTGAAGGTTTGGAGAATCCCCCGTAGATAATTCACCTTATCAAGCAAACCATATTCTTTTGCTGAAAGATCGCGCAGTGTTTGAAAACCCGCGTTCTGAATCTCAGGATTTCGTGCCATAACCTGGCTGAGATAATTGAGATAAGTCGCACTTTTGGTTGTAACCGAGTTGCCATAGTAAGGCGGCTTCCCGTTCTGAATCAATTTATCAATAATCTTTTGATCATCATTTTCCTTTGCCAACTTCATCGCTAAATCATAGTCGATTCGCTCTGTCTCCTCAAAAGCCACCATCTGTCCGGTCCCCATAAAAGCATGGTACAATTCAGGCTGCTGCTTCACCATAAAAATACCTAGAGCACTTCCCCAAGACTCACCGATAAGATAGATTTTCTCCTGCTTAAACTCCTTTAAGAGTGAGCGGACGAGCGCCGTCCCATCCTCAACGTAAATTTCCGGCGTCAATTGTTTTTTTGATACAGCCGAATAAGATTTGCCTGATCCAGGCTGTTCCCAATTGACGACAACAAAATTTTTCTCCAGATCTGAAAGTTCATAACGGGTTGCTGCTAATTGAGACCCTCCCGGACCGCCTGCCAAAAATAAAAGTACCGGTTTGTTGCGGGATTCGCCCCGGAGACTAATCCATTCTTTTCGACCATTCAAGCGAACTTCCCTCAGTTCCGCGATACTGTCTTGTTTAGCAATTTTTGGTGTTGTCGCAGTGACTTGAGTGATAACGATTAAAATAATACCCAAAACTAAAAAGCCGAACATCCCAAATACACCCTTTCTGACTCCTTTTGTAGCGAATGCTGCGTCCTTTCCTCGTAAACGTTTAAACATGAAAAGTAAAAACTTAATCAAAAATACCAAACTGAACAACAAGAGTACTAAGACAATCAAGATAAATATACCCAGAACCAACATAATAACCCCTCCTTCATTTTTGACCACCGTTCAACAATTTCATCATAACAACTTTTTGAACGGCGGTCAACTTCTTGTGATATACTATTTTGGGAGGTTGTTTACCATGAATAAACGAGAATTGATCTTGGATGCCTTGCAGGAATTACTTTATGAAGGAACAGCCGGCACCGCTTCCGTTCAAGATATTGCCAGTAAAGCTGGAATCGCAAAAGGCGGTCTCTATTACTATTTCAAGAGCAAAGAAGAAGTTCTTGACGCTTTAGTTGAACGCCAATACAGCAACGTCATCGAAACTTGCCGAATAAAGTTGGCTGCGGTAAACGTAGCAGCTTCTGAAAAAATAAAATTATTACTTTACTTTTATCGCAGCACTGCTGTAGATCAGAGTATCGATGTTGCCTTGCATGAACCGCAAAATGCAGCTATCCACCAAAAATCGATGGCTTTTATTATGCGGCAGCTGGCGCCAATTGTTGCCGATATTTTGCAACAAGGAGTGGCTGAAAAAATCTTTGTCTGCGATCAGCCAGAACAGATGGCGGAAATTTTATTGTCACCGATTATTTTTCTGCTCGATCCCGGATTGTTCACTTGGACCGATCATGAAGTCCAGCTGAAATTAAAAGCCTTAGCACACATGCTTGAAGCTAGTCTCCAAGCACCCGCAGATTCATTTGCCTTTCTTTATGAAAATTGGACACAGCAAAGCTTAAAATAGAAAAAAGTTGAAGGCGGAGGCCTTCAACTTTTTTAACTGTTCAGCATATTTTCTACTATCTCTTTACCCAGAAAAGTTTTTTCACCTAGTTCATTAACGGTTAATCCATCTGCGGCCAATCGTTTCACCATAACTGTCAAATCTTCACCGACTTGAATAACATGTTTATCCGGATCATAAAAGCAAGCAACCTGTTGCCCCCATGGCATCGTTGCGACGTCTCGCAAAAATTCCAGCTCTTCTCCTTTAGTCCGCTCGATGAATCCGTCAAAATCCTTCGCCTCAAAATAGAATTCTACCGTGTTGTTCTGATAGTTGAATACCTCTTTATCACAACCAGTAAAACGAATCCACGACTCTTCCGTCTGCAGCGAAAGTCCTCCATTGAAGGTCACATTCTCACCAAAATCAGAAACAATATCCACTTCTAAAATTTTTCGATAGAACGCTTTTGACCGTTCCATATCTTTTACTACCAGCATAGGTCCTCGATACTCCATCCCGTTCCTCCATTCTTTTAAAGCGTTTACATTATTGTTTACTATATCACAAAAGAGTTGTTTAGTGCTTAGTAAATTTATCTCATCATTTTACTAGCTATTAATCCAACAGTTTAGTGAACTCATTTTTCACATTAATAGAAAAAATCTTGAAGCCTTTTCGGACCTCAAGATTTTTATGTTTTATTTTGCTTCTGCGCAGGTCAGTTTTTTACCTGTCATCTCTTCATAATCAGTAACCATAATTTCCCACGCCTTCGCGATGTCTTCATCTAAACCAAACAACCCGCTGCGTCCAACGATATAAATATCTGGATCGGCAGCATCAATGCGTTTGAATGATTTGCGGTTAGATGAGCCATCCATTTCGATGACATATTTATAACCTTTTTCTTCTCGCAATGCTCGTAGATCAACGATTTTGTCTAATGTACTCTCAATAAAACGTTGTCCTGCAAAACCTGGATCGATCGTCATAATCGTGATTTTATCGACGAGTTCGATATAAGGAAAAATCGTTTCGATCGGTGTTTCTGGATTTAATACGATCCCAGCTTTCAGCCCGGCATCATGGATTTGATCAATCAAGCGAAAAGCCAAGCCATCTAATACTTCCGCGTGCATACAGATCCATTCACACTGCAAATCAATCAATTGCTGAACCCAAAAACTTGGGTCGGTTACCATTAAATGAGCGGACATCGGCAACGTCGTAATCTTGCGTAATTCTTCAATAAACCACGGAGATAAAGTAATGTTCGGCACATAATGACCATCCATTATATCGATATGGTATGAATCCACCTGATTATTTAAAAAGGTGATTTGTTCTTTAAACTTATCTAAATCCATCGTCATTAGTGATGGAGAAAATTCTACTTTTTTCATGTGTCGTCACACTTTCCTAAAAAATTTGAATGTCTTCTAAATTAATATCATCTTCTTCTTTTTCTACTTGCATCGCTGCATCTTCTTCAGTCACATTTTTCTTAATAACTGCCAATACAACTGCCGTTACGACTACATTGACTAAAATCGCGATCACACCCGCCCAAGGTCGGGACATCGTTGGAATCATCAACACACCGCCGAAAGGCACTGTCGCATCTGCTCCTAGGATCATCGTCGTTGCTCCGCCAGCAAAGCCGCCGATAGCAGTCGCTACAACACCGCGGACAATATCATTCATGACTAGCGGAATGACACCTTCAACGATATTGATAACACCCATTGGTACTGCTGATTTTAGCGTTTCAACTTCTAATTTCGTGTAAATATTTTTGCCGAATAATTTTGCGATGAAGAAAGCCAAACCAAAACCGATTGGAGTTGCGGTATTAACTAGCTGTAAAGCAGTAATCGGACCGTTCAAGCCCTCTGCCTGCATCGTTAACACAAAAGCAAAAACAGTTTTGTTGATTGGACCACCGTAGTCAACACCACTCAATAGACCAATGACACCGCCAAATACTAGTAATGAAGAGTTGCCTAATCCGTCTAAGAAGTTGGTCAATAATGATGTTAATGCTGCAATTGGTGCACCGATAATATATACCATAATCAATCCGCCGATAATTGATGTTAAGAATGGAATGATCAGCGTTGGCATTAAACCTTTTGCCCAATTTGGTAATTTAACATATTTTAAAATGGCTAATACTAAATAACCGGCTAAGTAACCGCCTAAAATTCCGCCGATAAAACCAGCACCGATAGCATTTGCTGTCAAACCAACGATAAATCCTGGAGCAATCCCTGGTTTGCCGCCGATTGAATACGAGATTCCCGTCGCGATAACAACCGGTAACAAGCCTAAACCTTTGCCGCCCATCGTTGCTAGAGCATCCCAGATCGTAAACTTCCCTTGCACTAATGCATCCTGACTTGAACCGCCAAAGGCCATTCCGATGGCGATCAAGAACCCAGCACCGCAGACGATCGGAATCAAATAAGAAATCGCCGTCAATAAGTGCCCTTTAAGATTTAACTCTTTAATTTTTTTCATTTTTCTTCCTCCATTTAACTAAGCGAATGCTTCAACAACATCTTCTGGCTTTTTCGCCTGCAACAGATTGCCAACTACTTCATCGTTTCCTAGTTTTCTGGCAAACAACGACAGCAATTTCAAATGATTCGTCGCACCGTCATTGTCATTTCCTACTGCAAAGAGAATGATTCCCTTCACACCTTTGCCATCTAAACTTTCCCACGGAATTTCCTCTTGATTAATACCGATCGCCACACCAACTTTATTGACGTAGGCACTTTTTCCATGAGGGATCGCGATATAATTTCCAATACCCGTTTGACCTTCCGCCTCACGAGCATAAATGTCTTTGATAAATCCTTCTACTTCAGAAATATAGCCATTATTTAATAATTGATTTGCTAAATCATTCAACGCATCATCTTTCGTCTTAGCAGTCATATTGGTTTTAACAATGTCTACATCCACGATGTCCTTTACTTCCATTTGAACCCCTCCTGCTTCTTACTGCTGTTCATAATATTTATCGATTCAGCTAAACTTTTTGTGCAACAACCTCTTGAGCCTTTTCAATCAATTTATTTGGCGACTTCACGGCGATCTCTGTCGGCACTTGGATGATTCGTTTCCCAGCAAATCGTTCTCTGCCGGAAATCTTTACATCAACGGCAAGAATCACGATATCTGCTTGATCAATTTCCTCTTGCGTCAATTCGTTTTCGATTCCGATCGTTCCTTGTGTTTCTACTTTCATTTCACAACCCGCTTTTTTTGCGGCATTTTCTAATTTTTCTTGGGCGATGTATGTATGGGCGATCCCTACTGTACACGCTGCTACTCCAACGATTTTCATATTGGTTCCTCCTAATTTTTTTCTTCTAATATTCGATAAAAGTCTTCTTCGCTTTCAATATTCAGTAATAATTCTAAAAATTCGTCATCGGCTAATCGCCGGGTGAATTGTGCGATTCTTTTCTTCTTTTCTTGGCTCTCATTGCTTTTCAATAGAATCGTGATGACCAGTTGAACAGCTGGTGTTTCTTCATCCAAATCTACTGGATCTTTTAAACGAATCAATAAGACTTGGCTGTGTTCAATCTTGGAACTTTCTAAATGAGGCAAAATCACATGTTCTGCAATCATCGTATTGCCGACCTTTTCTCGATTCTTCAATAAATCTATCAATACGTCTGATTCCGCCTTATTGGCAAAATCTGCAATAAACCGTTGAAGCTGCTCTTTATCGGTTAACGTTTGGTCTAAAAAGACTTGAAAAAACTCAGCGTTCATCATAGATCGCCTCGATTCTCTTTTGCAGCCTGTTCTGATCGTCTCGTGTAAACATCGCGCTTACCAGCAACGATGGAATCGGGATCGTATCACTGACACTGATCGTCGTCAAAATCAGATCAATCCCAGGATATTTTTCCGTAAAACGCTGCGCGTCCCGTGAAGCAACCACATCAACAATCTCTAATTCAGGAAATTTTTTCTCGATCTTAACCCGTAACAGTTCCGAAGTCCCGACACCGGTCGTACACATGATCACGGTACGAATCGGCAATTGATTGGTCTCAATGATGCGGGCGAAATACAAGGTGATAAAACCATTTTCGTCATCATTAATCGTTGGTAATGTAAAATCCTGGCTCACTTCAGCTGAAACATTCGTGACATCCGTAAAAATTGTTTCGTACGTCATTTTGATCTGATCCAATAAACTATTTTTTATATGGATACCATGCTCCAATCGATTGATCATCGGTTTGATATGATTTGCTAAATCAAGAAAAATCGAATCTCCTTTGATTGGAATATTCAAACGTTGACTCATGCCATTTAGATACGTATTTGTGATTTCAACCACTTTTGAAGAAAATTTCGTCACCTTACTCAAGGAGCCTTGCATCCGTGAGGAGCTTAGGTACTGATAAAGATAATAGACTTCTGACGTCGGCAGACTGCTGTGCAGATAATTTTCGACATTTCCAATCGCCGCTTGAGCAACTTGGTAAAGGGCTGTATCCTGTTGCAATCGTTCTTGTTCTTTCTTAGAAAGCGGACTCATTTCTTCATTCGGTAACTGATGAACTTTTCGTAAACGACTGATCAAAATATACAAATGAGAGAAAATATTGACATTATACGGATAAGGAATCGTCATTTCCAATTGTTTTTCGATTAGTTTCAGTTGGTCTAAGATAAATAGAACATCATAGTGGTTAAAATTTAATTCCGAATTATTTTTCAGCTCATCGATCTCAATAATATTATGCATCTGAATCAAATCAGCAATTGCGCGGCGAATATTGGCCTCTTTTCCTAATGCCGCTAATGTCCGCTGCTTTCGTTCCAGTCTCAGATCGTATTGCTGCAAATGCTCCGCAATGAGCTGCTCATCGCTGAAGATGACTGACTCGCCAACATAGTATTCTTCAAACAAGTCATACACATTCTTTGCGTTAGGTGATGACAGCAATAGTTCCTCCGTCACACGATTTCTACGCTCTTGTGGTGAATATTGACTTCGTTGACTGGGTTGAAAATTCGTTTGGCTGATGTATTTTTCGTAATTTAATTTGTAGCCTCGCCCCTTTTCTGACTGAATCAATCCATCGCCATGTGTTTCATTGATCTTCTTGATTAAGCGATATATCGTTTTTTGCGAAGTTCCTAGGTGCTCCGCCAATTCGTCGGATGTCATGTAGTCATGTCGTTTCGTTAGAAGTAGTAACAGCCTTTGTTCACGATCTTTCTTTGTTCCCATGGCTATCAACCTCCCCTTCTTGTTTTTATCATAACCTGTCAGAAAGAAAACGCTTCACTCGTTTTTGACCGTTGCAACGGACAAAAAATAAAGCTTCTCACATTTATTATAGTCGGGAAGCGTTCATAAAGCGGAAAAAATTTGGATAATTCATAAAATTTAATCCCGTTTGTTTTTATCTTCCAGCTTAATAATGTGAACAAAATCAAAAAACAGTATTGGTATTCAACGCAAATATCATTCCGCTGATCTTACTAAAGCAGGAGGTAGAACTGGCAAAAAAAACGTGAGACAAAAATCGTCTCACGTTCATTTACCCACTATTTAATTACCATCCGCCTGAAGCGCCACCACCACCGGATGAACCGCCGCCGAATGACCCCCAAGAAGAGCCGCCGCCTGATCCGCTATCATTATCGGACCAGTTATTAGAATTATAGTTTGATGCCAAGTAAGCTGTTGTCAAAACATCACCATTACCAGAATACAAGGTATCGCCAATTAAGATACGTCCGAACATTTTCTTTTCAGCAGAAGGGTTTCGCAACAATCGTCCTTGAATGATTGCCCGGTTGATTCCTCTGACCGACAAGCCAATCAGCAAACCACTTAACAAAATGTGATAAAGCTCCGTATGTTTAACTGCTCGTTGTAATTCTTCATCACCCGCAACTGCAGCTGTCTCTGATTGATATTTTTTGTAATTTTCTTTTAGGAAGACACGCGCCCGCAAAAGATTCACTACTAATAACAGGCTGACAAAAAGAAGCAGACCTAAGACAACTGCACCCGTCCAGTGAAAGAACATCAACTTTGTTCGCTGACTCGAAACATTTTTGATTTGCGAGTCCACCAGAGCCGTTTTAGTATTCATGATAGCGAACACTTCATCTAAGACTTGGTTGACTCCCTTATCGTAATTTTCGTCTTTAAAGTCATCAACTACATCATCATTATTGATGATATCGTCCGCTTTACCATCAGGAATCAAGCCTTCCAAGCCATATCCGACCTCTAAACGAAATTCTCGTTCATCCAAAGCAATCAAATATAAAACACCATTGTTTTCGGTCTTGTCACCAATTCCCAATTGATTGAAAATCTTATTCGCATAAGATTCGATATCTTCCCCGCGAGGCAATTCTGGAATTGTAACAATTTGAAATTGTGCACCGTTAGTACTTGCTGCCAATTGCTTATTCAACTGATAAATCTTTTGTTTCGTTTTCTGACTCAGCATCTTAGCATTATCAGAAACAAAGATATTATTTTTATTGATCGTTAAATGACCATCCGTATCTTTTATCGCCACATCGTAATTATTGGCCTGCTTCGGATATTCCTTCAGGTTTGCCAAATTGTCATTCAGGGTCGTTTTAAAAGATTGACTGACCGTAACTTTCTTACCAGACAAAATGTCTTCTCGATCTTGACTTAACTTTGTCAGCTGTTGATCATAGGCAGCCTTCTTATCCCCATAGCCGTTACTTGTAAAAAGATTAAACAATCCAAATCCGCTAACCAACATGACGATTACTAATATTAGGGAAAAGAACCCGTTGCGTTTGCGTAACTTGCGATAATTCTCAACAACCTCTTGCTGGATTCGTTCCCCTGAAGTACGCTGTTCCCTTTTCATTTTCTCTCACCCATTCTTATTCAAAGCTGACGTCTGGTACTTCTTTAGCTTTGTCATCAGCTTTAAAGTTGGCTTTTTTATCGAAGCCCAGCACTTTCGCCGCCATATTTTTAGGGAAGCGAACCAAACTTTGGTTATAATCATTGACTTGTTCTATATAATTTTTCCGTTCAACTGAAATACGATTTTCGGTACCTTCTAGTTGCACCATCAGTGTTTTAACATTTTCATTCGAAGCAAGAGTTGGGTAGTTTTCTTGAATGACATTCACCATTGTCCCCAAACTTTGTTCGATTTGATTGTTGGCCGCATTTTTTTCTGCCGGTGTTTTTGCGCTATTGTAGGATTTACGCGCATCAGTGATTTCTTTAACGATTTTTTCTTCATGATTCATGCTGCCTTTGACGCTGTTCACTAAATTTGGAATCAAATCTGCCCGACGCTGCATCACATTTTCAACTTGCGACCATTTTGCATCCACATCATTCTCCGCTGAAGCTAATGAGTTATATGTCGTCATCAGGTAAGCTCCAATTGCTAGAGCGATTACGACAAGTCCAACAATGATACCTGAACCTTTTCTTTTCATTTTTATCCCAACCTTTTTTTGATTTTTTTATTCTATGTGATTGAGCTAATTATATCATTCGGGGAAACCTACACCTCAGACTTTCGACTGATTTTTCAATTAGGTGGTTGACAAAAAAATCTATTGTTTTTTTTCCTTCATATATAGAAAAGAAAAAAGCCTTCAAACTTTTTATTGTAAAAGTTCAAAAGCTTTTGGATTTAACTGAAATAGACGGGTCTAGCTTCAATATATCCTCGATATCCTTGTGGCTCCAATTGAATGCGCGGCGCATCATTTTCAGCCCACTGACAATTATTTTCGTTAGGATCATACTGATCAATCTGATTAATTACAGCATTGATTGCCTCGTCAAATCGTTTCTCGTCATACGGATCTCCCTGAAACAACAACATCATACATGCTGGCAGATCGATTATCTCAAATCCTGCAGGGATGATTCCTTGATAATCGAATGGAACCTCAACTCCTTGCGCATACCTTGATGTTCCTTCCGAGCGCATACTTTCAGGCAGCCACAGACCTATAGGTTCATACAGAGCTTCCTTAATACTAGCAAGAATACCCCACACGTCACAACCAGCCTCACGGGCATACTCAATATACGTTTCAGCCTTTTCTCCGCGTAGTAAAATCAGCTTGCGAGCCGGAAAATTAATTAATCGTACATGTAGATTTTTCGATACTGGTAATAATTCATCATGCTCCTCGCCCATTAAATAGTAGCTTTCAACAGGATAGGGGGTAAACAACGGGATTGGCGGTGTCTTTTTTTGATAGGTTTTGGGAGTAACACCAAACTGCTTTCGAAAGGCGCGAGTAAATCCCTCATGGGAGTCAAAAACAAAATCTAAAGCCACATCAATCACACGTAATTGCTCATCACGTAAAACCAAAGCTGCTTTTGATAGTCGTAATTTGCGAATGTATTCAAAGGGAGATTTATTCGTATACTCCTTAAACATTTTGGCGCAGTGCCAGGGTGAATAGCCTGCTTGCTGGGCTAAAGCATGCAAAGTAATCTCTTCTTCTAAATAATCATCAATATAATCCTGCATCCGAGTGACCGCTGCCGCATGCTCCAAATTTGCCATAATATCCCTCCGCTTATCTTTCATACTATGTAAAAATCGGCTCGTTAACTTTTGGCTCTTTTTTCATTTAAGCTCCACTAAGAATCACAAGGAAGGTCAAGAAATGCTTTCGAAGACCGCCTATACTTATGTTATCAACTAAAAGGAGTGTTGCAAAGTGGAAATCATTAAAAAAAGTTTAGTACGTCATATGGAAAAATTATGTCAGGAAATCGGGCCGCGAGCAACTGGTTCAGCTGGAAATAAAGCAGCGGTCGAGTACGCAGCAGAAACATTTAAAACGTTGGGCTATGATGTTTGGTTGCAGGAATTTCCTTGTATGGATTGGCAAAATGATGGCGCAGAGTTGATCGTGGATGGTCGAGCTGTGGAAGTGGACGCAGCAGAATATGCGATGCCGTGTGAAGTAAGTGGCGAACTGGTTTGTGTACAATCGATCCAAGAATTAAAAACAGCGGATTTAACCGATAAGATTTGTGTGCTGTATGGTGAATTATGTAAGGAACCAATCATGCCGAAAAGTATGATTTTTTGGAACCCTGAAGAACATCAAGCGATTATTCGGGAACTGGAGCAAAAACAACCTTTGGCCGTCATTACAGTAAGCTTTCTCAAAGATGTACCCGTGCCCATCATTCAAGACGGCGACTTTAATGTTCCATGTGGAACAGTCAAAGGAGAATGTTTATCCTTACTATTAAATAAGAAAAACGCCAGTCTCAGTCTGCGGACTGAACGTAAACCTGCTGTCGGAGCAAACGTGATCGCTACTTTGGGTACTGGAAAAAAACTTGCTTATTCTGCTCACATCGATACTAAACCAACGACTCCAGGAGCATTGGACGATGGGTCAGGTGTCGCAGTACTGCTAACTTTGGCGGAACAATTAGCTCAGACAAAACTGGAGAATCAACTTGAATTCGTCCTGTTCAACGGAGAAGACTACTATTCAATGCCGGGAGAAATGACTTTTATGAATCAGTCACTAAGTCAACCAACAGAATATGACTTTGCCTTTAATGTCGATGGTGCTGGTATGCAAAATAGTACCATTTCTTATTCACTTTACGAATGTAACGAACAATTAGATGCGCAGTTAGAAGGCTTTTCAGCAGATTATCCAACCGTTGAAAAGGTTGACCCTTGGCCAATGGGAGACCATATGCTATTTGCCGGAGTAGGAATTCCAGCCGTTGCTATCGCTTCGACGCAAATGCATTTATTGATGGAAGCGGTCATGCACACACTAAAAGATAATTTATCGATTGTAGACTTTCAACGTTTAGAAGAAGCCGTCCTATTTTTAACTGAGTTGACTCATTCCTTGAAACAATAATCATTCGTTGGAACCATCGAAAGACTGTCTGCCGATTTCCGACAGATAGTTTTTCGGTGTGAACATTTTTCTGCACTTTACGTTATCGGCCCTTTTAATGAATAGGTAAACAAAGGGACAGAAAGCAGCATTTTATTAGCTCTGGTTTCTGCCCTCTAATTTTTTATTGCTTACTCCATTCACAAATATACTCGGCACATTTTTCAATATCATCAGACACGCTGGTTTTTCGTCGGATCAAATAAAAATTTCGTTTGAAACTTTCATCGAGTCTTTGATGAGAAATCCCTTCCACCGCCCGCTCTGAAATCAAGGAGCAGCCAAAGCCCTGCTTCAGCAAACCGACAATCACCTCATTGTTTTGAATCTCCATAACAGGCCCTTCGATATCCTTTTCTTCCAAAAATCGTTTCGTATAATAATAGACCCCAGAAGTATTTTCCCGAACTAGCCATGGCCCCTTTTCTGTATCTCCAGCCAAGACGAGTTGATCTTCCATCAACGGAATGCGTTTGATATTTGGTGCAGACAAGGGTTTTTCAATAAACCCGATGTCCACTGTATGGTGCTCCACCGCCTGTAATACTTCCAAAGAGTTCATCATCTGGACACTAAACCGAATTTGCGGAAATTTCTGATGCAATTGGATCAAAAGCGCTGGTAAAACATAATTCGCAAATGTATGGGAGGCACCAATCACACAACGAACAATCTGTTGCTGATTGGTTTGAACTGCTTGATATAAATTATCCCAATCGTCCATTAAATCGACGACCCGTTCATATAGGATCTCCGCTTGCGGCGTTACCAAGACTTCTTTTCTGCCGCTGCGAATAAATAATTGTGTACCGAATTCATTTTCCAATTGTTTGATCTGAGAAGAAACCGTCGGCTGGGAAATGAATAGAATTTCCGAAGCCTTAGAAAAATTTTTGGTTTCATATACCACTTTGAAGGTTTCTAACCATTTAAATATCGTAATCACTTCCATTATCTTTTTCTATCTAAGGTATTATATCAATAAATTATAATAATGAAAGATGTTGGTTATAATTTAGTTCATGAGTGGCGATTCTCTCTAGACGATGAGTCGCTAATAGTCTGATTACCGCCCATAAAACAAACATCTTACTATCAAATAAATTATTTATTAAGAAAGGAGACACACTATGTTTACTACCACGTTAAACAAAATAAAACCGATTTTACCGGGACTGTTGTTGTCGCTGGCCGTCGCGATTTGCGGAAAATTATTAGCATTGCTCATGCCCAAATTAGGAGGGGCCACCTTGGCGATTCTGTTAGGAATTATTTTGGGCAACACCTTGTTTAAACAACCCGTTTTAGCAGCTGGGACAAAATTTTCCGAAAGTCGTTTATTGGAGTATTCCGTCGTCTTGCTTGGTTTTACAGTAACCTTCCAAACGATTGGTGAAATGGGGATTAAGGGGCTGCTGTTCATTGTATTGATCATGACAACCGTTCTTACTGGAGGTTATTGGATTGGCCGAAAACTGGGTTTTAATGAAAAGATGGCTATGATGATGGCCGGCGGGAACGCCGTTTGCGGTTCATCAGCGATCGGCGCAATTGCACCTTCGATCGAAGCCAATGATGAAGAGAAGGGGCAGATTATAACGCTGGTCAATTTACTAGGAACCGTCATGATGTTGTCACTCCCTTTTTTGGGTCTGTCATTATTCGGTGATGCTTTGCTAAGTAAAAGTGCTTTGCTGGGCGGAACATTGCAGTCTGTCGGCCAAGTCGTTGCTGGCGCCAGCCTGATTAATCCAGAAACGGTAAAATATGCGATGCTCTTCAAGATTACCCGTATCATATTTTTGGTAGTCGTCGTCTTTATTTTTGAACGTAAAGCTCAACAGGATGGCTTGGTGACCGCTAAGGGTTCAAAGAAAAAGTTCCCGATTCCTTGGTATGTTACTAGCTTTTTGATTTTCTGTGTCATCAACAGCTTCTTTTCATTGCCGCCGCTCTTTAGTGACGGGGCTCATTTTATCAGCACTTGGTTTGAGACCACGGCATTGGCAGCAATCGGACTGCGGTTGGATTTCCGAAAATTCTTAAAAGAAGGACCGCGTTTCTTGCTTTATGGTCTATCGGTCGGAGCAGTTCAAACAGTTGCTGCGGTAGTATTTATTTTCCTTTTGCATATCTAAAAAAACAGAGCAGGTTGTATTCCTGCTCTGTTTATCTTTATTCAACTACCGCTACAATCTCAACTTCTACCAAAGCGTCCTTCGGTAAATTAGCGACACCCACACACGAACGACTAGGTTTTTCATTATCGAAAAAGCTTTCGTAAATCTGATTAAATGCAGTAAAATCAGACATGTTTTTCAAGAAGCAAGTTGTTTTGACTACTTGGTCATAGTCTACTCCAACAGCCTTCAAAACCCCTCCGACATTCCGTAAAACCTGATACGTTTGATCTTCAATCGTTTCGCCGACTAATTCTCCACTCGCCGGATCAAGCGCGATTTGACCAGACGCATACAGCATGCCGTTCACGACTTTGCCCTGAACATAGGGGCCGATTGCTTTTGGCGCTTCTGTTGTTTCGACTGTTTGGATCATTGGTTCTTGAAAGTTCACCTTTGTTACGTTGTTTTCCATTTTCCCCACTCCTTTTTTTGATTGCAATTACCCAACAATTGACTCGACACAAACTTGACTATTTTTCTGCTTATTTCCTTGAAATCACGAACAGAACTGATCTGGACTGACAGCTAATTCGTACTAATGGAAAATATTTCTAATCCTCATCGCGCATATCATTTTGCTAAACAACTTGTCACTAACTTGATTAGAAATCATGCTTAGCTGTCATACTCTATACACTGCGAAAAGCAAAACTGACAAAAAAAGCATCTCACTAATTAAAGTGGGATGCTTGGAGAATCCCACTCAACAAATGTCAAACAGGACTTCAATCTGTTTTGCACAAAACAGAATTCAAGTCCTCAGTCTAATAATAATCATTTGTTTAGTAGTCGTCGCGTTCATAGAAATTCTCCTTTAAAATTAAATTTAAATGGCAATTAAATTAATTTATGATTGTAATGATAACGGAGGTTCTATTACTTGTCAATAAGTTTAAAGAATTTTCTGACATTTCAACCTCTCATTTTTGTAAGTAGATTGTTCGCTCAATATATGGTGATCGGCAAAAATATTCGTTAATGTGACATTAAGGAAAGAGCGGATACTCACTTCGCTGTACGTCAATCAACTTTATTTTTCTTGAAATAAGGTTGATTGACGGCTGAGTAAATAGAAATTTTCTTTAAATTAGTGAAAGAGGTTTTTTAATGAATAAAGGAATGACTGGTTTCCAGTTGAAAGTTTTAGGGGTTGTAACGATGGTGCTTGATCACCTTGGAGAATTTTTTCTCTTTTTAGGTGTCCCCATGTGGTTTCATTGGATTGGACGAATTGCCGCACCGATTTTCTTATTTGAAAGTTCTGAAGGCTTCATCCACACGAGTAATCGGAAGAGATATCTGTTTCGTTTATTAGCAGGCTATTGGTTGATGGGCATTATCAATATGATTTTGAATCACTATTTTACAATTGATGGCGCGATCGTGATCAACAATGTCTTCGGTACACTATTTTTAGGTACCGTCTATATGCAGGCCTGCGAATTTTTCAAACAAAAGAAATTCGGCAAAGGAATGATATGGTTCCTTGTGCCAACGCTTTTGAGTGTGTTTGTAATGATATTATTATCTAGCGGCAGTCTATTGGCTTCAAAATTCGGACTGCTCTTCTTCCAAATCTTTACTTTGCTTGTTCCAACCTTAATGATGACTGAAGGCGGTATTCTATTTGTTTTACTTGCCGTTCTATTTTATCTTTTTCACGGTAGGAAGGCTTTACAAATCGCTGCTTTGGTTATAGCAGCAATGATCACTCTAATTCTTGGCGGCGGCATTCAATACGCCTTTACCTTCAATTTCCAATGGATGATGTTTTTAGCAGCAATTCCAATCATTCTATACAACGGTGAAAAAGGCCGCAGCATGCGGAATTTCTTTTATATTTTTTATCCCGTACACATCGCGATTTTTGCTGTGATCAGCTTTTTGCTTCAACGCTGAACTTGACCTTGTTCGTAAAAAGCTTTACAATGCTTTTTGTGAATAAATCGTACAGATAACACGCAATGCGTGTCGAGAGAGAGGCGGTTTCTATTAATTTAGAAACCTTCCTCTCTCTTTTTTTGCCAATTCCACTTTTCTCAGTTTATAGCATTAGCAATCGGTACAAAAATTTTTTATCGGTTTAGATACCGAGCGTTTTGGTGAAATGGCATGCATGACGAAGATAAAGCTATTTGTCTGTTTTTTTGAAAAACAGCTGTAGGTTCTATTCCTTAATCTACTGATTTGGTGCGAATCGATCTTCTAAAATAAAGTTATCTGTGGAAATAAAGTGAGGTTATATTATATGAAAGAAAAGAAAATCCATTTGTTGTTAGCTGTTCTTGCCACTGGGATTATGTCCTTCGCAGGTGTTCTGATTGAAACTGCGATGAACGTAACCTTCCCTACTTTGATCAATCAATTCGGAATATCCACCGGTATGGTGCAATGGGTCACGACCATTTATCTCTTAGTGATCTCCATTATGGTGCCCTTCTCCAATTATTTATTGAAAAATTTTTCGATTCGTAAATTATTTATCGTCGCAAATCTCTTTTTCATCGCAGGTTTAGTGATTGATTTATGGTCGCCCTCCTTCAGCATCTTATTATTTGGCCGTTTATTGCAAGGAGTCAGCACAGGGATCGCTTTGCCGCTGATGTTTCATATTATTTTAAATTTCACACCTATGCACAAACGCGGCACAATGATGGGAGTCGGCACTTTAACGACTTCGATCGCCCCGGCAATTGGACCGACTTACGGCGGAATTATGACCGCTAGTCTCTCTTGGCATGCAATCTTTCTATTCTTATTGCCAGTATTAGCCATTTCGTTAGTGATCGGCCTCTATGCCATTCCGGAAATACCGGTAAAAAAATCTGGCGCTTTAGATGTCGTAAGCTTACTCGGTGTTGCGTTGCTCTTCAGCGGGTTGTTACTTTTCTTAAATCAAATAGGCAGTTTATTAGGGCTGCTTTCATTAGCTGTCGGCATTGTTGGCTTCCTGATTTTTTATCGTCAAGCCACTCGCGGAAAAAATCCTTTGGTACGAATTGCAGTTTTGAAAAATAAAGTCTTTGTTTTATTCTTGTGCGGCTTTTTAGTTTGTCAGTTTTTACTTTTAGGCATTTCTTTTGTCTTGCCTAACTTTATTCAAATCGTTTTAGGAAAAGACGCGTTTATTGCTGGTCTTGTAATGATGCCCGGAGCAGCTGTCGGCGCAATCCTAGCTCCCATTTCTGGCCGCGTCTTAGATACATTCGGTTCAAAAAAACCGATTCTGCTTGGATTGAGCTTCGCAACCATTGGCTGGATTGTCTTAACCTTGTTATTACGCTCACCGATTTTGCTTGGATTTGTCGCTGGACATGTCTTTTATATGATCGGCATCGGCTTTGCCTACAGCAATTTAATGACTACTGGTATGAACTTGCTTTCAGAGGAGGAATACGGGGACGGCAACACCCTGTTCAATACTCTACAACAATTCTCTGGCGCAATTGCCACAGCGATCGTTGCTACGATCATCAACTTGGCACAGCAATCGCAGTCTGATTTTATCGCGGCTACTGTTAACGGCTCACAGATTTCGCTGCTTGTTCTACTGGCTCTACTTGTAGCAGTATTTATCGCTAGTCTGATTCATTTCCGCAAAGAGCCTAAATTGGGTTAATGTTAAGAAAAAGGGCAAAAATTCATAGCTTCGTCGCTGGTTTTCACAGCCCATCCTGATAAACTGAAACTATAGTAAGTTTGGAGGTAGCGAGAATGACACTAGGAACTAACTTTTTCAATGCTCGAAAGAAACAAGGCCTATCGCAAGAAGATGTGGCGGAAAAACTTGGTGTAAGCAGACAGACTATTTCAAAATGGGAACTCGACGAAACACTACCCGATATCAACCAGTCAAAAAGGTTGGCGACCCTGTACAAAATATCTTTAGATGATTTGATCGAATTTGATCCCGATCTAAACGATATAAAGGAAGTTATCGCGAAGACTAGTGAAGAAAAACAGCAGGAAATCGATTGGACATCGGTCTGGTCAGAAAAATATCCAGTTTTAGCAACTTATCAAAAAGTGGTGCGTATCGATGATTATGTCCCAAAAATAACCGACATGCTGCTGCGTTTAAAAAAAGACTATGGATACAACGATCAAGATGCTTTTCTAGTTTTTAAAGATATCCTTGCCAAGACGTATAAATAAAGTAAAAAGCCGTGACTTTTGTGGTCACGGCTTTTGCTTGTCTAAATTTTTCTATTTTTCACATTCAGCAACATCATTCAATGAAATAGTTGCTTCACTTTTCTTCACTT
This sequence comes from Enterococcus malodoratus, assembly GCF_027659535.1. Taxonomy (NCBI): domain Bacteria; kingdom Bacillati; phylum Bacillota; class Bacilli; order Lactobacillales; family Enterococcaceae; genus Enterococcus; species Enterococcus malodoratus. The sequence continues at coordinate 235,726 of NZ_JAQDPG010000006.1, forward strand.
GCATGACTAAGACGATCGCCAATAAAACAATTACTGCACCAAAAATTGGTGTGTAGGCAATCCCCATTTTTCCAGTTACTTGAGCGCCAACAGTTGATCCTAAAGTAATACCAATATTAAATGCTGCAATATTGAGTGCAGAAGCCAACGTAATATCTTGCGGCACATATTTTTCCGCCAATTGCACGACATACAATTGCAGCCCAGGTACATTCATGAAGGCGAACAACCCTAAGAGCATTGCCGCTATCAATCCCAAAATAGTATTTCCAATCAAAATCGTCGCAAATAAGAACACGAGCGCTGCCATCAATAGACCAAACATTTTAATCAACGAAGCCAGTGGTTTTTCATTAGCGAAATGTCCTCCAACAGTATTACCAATGGCCACCATCACACCGTAAACGATCAAAATAATCACAACTGCGCTGGCTGAAAAACCAAAGCCCTCTAAAATCGGGGATAGATAAGTGTAAGCCGCGAATGTTCCGCCATACCCAAAAGCAGTGATCAAGAAAGACATCACTAATGGCTTATTGGTAAATATCCGAGCAAAACCCTTCAAGTCAACCTTACCAGGAATTGGCAAATGACGAGGAACCAAGAAACTGCTGGCAATCAGACCTAGTAATCCAACGACAGCGATAAAAATGAAGGACATGTTCCAAGATGTTTGCTGACCAATAAATGTTCCCAGCGGCACACCCGTCACTGTCGCTACAGTTAAACCAGTAAACATGATGGCGATCGCACTTGCACGTCGTGAAGGTTCTACGACATCAGCTGCGATAACCGTTGATACCGACATAAAGATTCCATGAGCCAACGCTGCTAAAATACGACCCAGTAATAAAATCATAAAGGTTGGTGCAAAAGCTGCCAGCAAATTTCCACCAATGAACAATGCCATGATACCAAGCATCAAATTTCGACGATTCCATTTTCCTGTTAAAACAGTCAGCAATGGCGCGCCGATCGTAACTCCTAACGCATATAAAGAAACAGTCAAGCCCGCTTGAGCCAATGTAACGTTGAAGCTTTTGACGATCATCGGTAAAAGTCCAACACTGATAAATTCAGTCGACCCAATCGCAAAGGCGTTGATTGCGAGAGCTAGTAAAGTTAAGTTTGGTGATATTTTCTTTTCCATGTTGTTCCTCCAAAAAAAGTATTTGTAACCTACGAGAAGATACTATATACTGTTGATGACCTTTTGATAAGTACCCACTTTTTTGTACTATAGGTACCTTTTAGTAACTTTTGGATCATATCAATGTTTTTAGGAGGAATTTTTTTGGAGAATCGTGCATATATGATTGGTGTCGAAGCAACAATGGATGTTATCGGCGGAAAATGGAAACCCATTATTCTTTGTAACCTTCGTCATGGACCAATGCGTCCCAGTGATTTGAAACGCGGAATTACAGGGATCAGCCAAAAAATGCTGACACAACAGCTGCGGGAATTAGAAGACGACAATATCATTGATCGCAAAGTCTATCAGCAAGTCCCACCGAAAGTCGAATATTCATTAAGCGACTACGGCCGCAGTCTTTCAGATATTTTAGATAGTCTATGCAGTTGGGGCGAGCAGCATGTCTCCCACTTACAAGAACAGGGACAAGATATTTGTTTGAAAGCAAACTAAAAAGAAGTTGAGACATTGAAGTGCGAATAGTTAGATTTTTGATCTAACTATTCGCACTCGCTTTACATGCCCAACTTCTTTTTTATTTGATCACGATATCATCTGTCATTTTTGCCCAATGATTGGTTGGTCCATGTCCATGACCGACGAAAATTGGTTGGCTGATCGCTGCTTGGATAAATTTCTTTCCAATAATGATCGCCTCTTTTAATTCCACCCCTTTGGCTAATTCAGCCGCTATACACGCCGAAAAAGTATCACCCGTTCCATGTGTATTAGCTGTAACAACTCTTGGAGCACTCATCCAAAAACTTTCTCCCGATGCCAATAAGACAAAGTCCGCTGCCTCTTCGTTTTGGCTATGTCCGCCTTTAACGACGACATTTTTTGTTCCTAAGACCTGTAATTTTTTGGCTGCATCAATCATTTCCTGGTCTGTAACGATCCGCTGCCCAATGATCACTTCTGCCTCTGGCAAATTCGGTGTAACGATCGTGGCTAACGGTAATAATTGTTCATTGATGGTTTTCACGGCATCACTTTGCAGCAAGTGATGGCCGCCCTTTGCCACCATTACTGGGTCAACAACTAGCGGGCCAAAGTCGACTTCTTTTAGCTTCTTAACCACTGTTTCTACCCGTTCCACGTCTGCCAGCATCCCTGTCTTTGCAGCTCCAATCGCAAAATCTGCTGCTAATGAATCAAACTGCTCTTCAATAAAGGCACTTGGAATCGCCATGCTATCTTGCACGCCATAGGTATTTTGCGACGTCAGTGCCACGATAATACTCATGCCAAAAGCTTTTCGCGCTTGGAAGGTTTTTAAATCTGCTTGGATTCCTGCTCCGCCGCCGGAATCAGAGCCGGCGATCGTTACGACTTGAGGTGTTGCATTGATCATTTTTGTTCCTCCAATACTTCTTCGATTTTTTGTTTTAAATGGCGAACCTTTTCCCCGACATCCTTCGCCCGCATGATCTCACTAACGATCGAAACACCTGCGATGCCCGTTCCGCAAAAATCGATCAAATTGTCTTCTTTAATCCCGCCGATCACAACACTTGGAATCCTTACAGCCTCATTGATAGCTTTCAAGGTTTCAATCGAAGTCAATGCAGTATCCTTGGTTTTCGTTGAAAAAATTGCTCCGATACCCAAATAATCTGCACCCGCTTCTTCGGCTTCCAATCCTCGTTCCACGGTCTTTGCTGAAACGCCCAATATTTTTTCTGGGCCGATCATAGCTCGGACGATCTCTACCGGCAGTTCATCATCTCCGATATGGACACCTGCCGCATCAACTGCCAAACAAATATCCACTCGGTCATTGATGATCAATGGTATCTGATACCGATCCGTGATTGCTTTTACCTGTAAAGCCAAATCATAAAATTTTCCTGCCACTAATTCTTTTTCTCGTAATTGAACAAGTGTCACACCATTTTTACAAGCCGCATCAATCACCGATAAAAATTCTGCCTCGTTAAAATCATAACGTCCAGTCACAAGATATAACGTTAAGTCCATTGTTTTTCCCATCCCTTCACCGCAGTCCACCAATTTTTTTCCATCAGAATCGACAGTTGGTTCAACGTTTCCTGACGGAATGCGGCCAAGCCAATCAGGTCTCCTGCTTGCTCTCCGCAAAGATTAAAATAGCTGACCGCCGTAACAGCTGCATCTGCCGCACTCACTCCATTCCCTAACAGAGCCGCGATCAATGCTCCGACGATATCGCCTGTTCCAGTAAAACGATCTAATGCTGGCACCCCGTTCTTCAAACACCAAATACGCTTTTGATCAACGATAATATCTTGACTGCCAGTGGCTAAAAAAATCGTATTTGGATAGGTCGCTGTTAATTTCTGCATTGCTTCTGATAGCTCTTCTATAGCTGTCTCACTTTGATCTAATACACTGCCGTCTACTCCTCGAGCATAGCTCGGCAATCCGCAAAAATTCCGCAACTCAGAAATATTTCCCTTCACCACAGTTGGTCGTTCTGCGACTAGCCAGCGTCCGACCTGATCGCGAACCTGGCTAACACCGTATCCAACGAGATCAATAACTGTAGGCTTTTGTAGTTTTTTGGCTAGTTTACTAGCGGCTACCAAACTTTTTTGCCGTTCTTCCGACAAATGACCAAGATTCAACAGCAAACTGTCTGTCTGCTGAAACAACTCTTTGAACTCTCTTGTATCCGAGGCCATGATCGGCTTTGCGCCTACATACAGCAAGGCATTCGCCAGTGTTTCGCAAGTCACCTCATTCGTTATACAATGAACTAATGGCGCATTCTCTAACGGAAATACTTTTGAAAAATTCGTTTTGATCATCCAAACATCCTCTCACTCAAAAATAAGCGCTGCCAACGTTTAAAAATCGTCGTCTCCTGCAGCTTAACCAACACGACAAAGGCAATTGCCGAACCAATCAAAGCCGCACCGATAAATCTTGGGGTGTAAATCAACCAATACAAATCACTTTGACTCCCGGTGAACCAGACCATCACAGGATACGACAATAGTGAGCCGATAATCCCTGTGCCCACAATTTCACCTATCATCGACCAGACCAGCCTTTTTCCCAAACGATAAAATAGTCCCGCAAAAAATGCCCCAAATACTGCACCGGTTAAAGCTAACGGCGGAATGCCCAACATCGTCATCCGAATCAAAGCACAAACGAATGCCATCGCAGTTCCATAGATTGGCCCCAACAATACTCCAGCGATAATATTCATGACACTGGACATCGGTGCCATCCCTTCGATTCGCATTAGTGGTGACAGAACAACATCCAACGCAACCATTAAAGCCAGTAATGTTAATTTGTGGATTTTATTTTTCTCCACGACAAATACCCTCCCTTTATTAGAGAAATGCGCAACAGACATCCAAAATTAGCTAACGTAAATTTGAATGATCTTTATCCGCATACCTTTTCACTAATCCATGCTGCAAAAATAAATCACTTCGCCATAACCTGATTAAAATGAAATCGGCAAAAAAGAGTGTCTGAAAAGACAGAAAAACCCAACCAAAATAAACTGGTCGGGTACGATTAGTTAACTAGCTACATTTCCCTGCGACAGTCTTAACTGCATCAGGTTCAATGGGTATAATCTCAGCTAAACAGCACCCCAAATGTTTCTCTTCAATTGCTTGGAGTATAACATACTTTTTTTAATTCAACTAGCGTATACGGAGAAAACAAACACGGATTATTTTGCTAGATCACTTCTTTGTGTTAGAAAATTTTCAAACATCCTTTATACTTAGAGAAAATAGAGAGGATGTTTTTATGTCTAAACCAGATTTTTCGGCGATCCATCATATCGCCATCATTGTTTCTGACTATCAAAAAGCGAAGCACTTCTATGTTACTGTACTCGGTTTGCCGATCATTCGCGAAAATTTCCGTCCGGAACGTCAAGACTACAAACTAGATTTACAGTTAAACGATGCGGAACTAGAAATCTTTGCTGTACAAAATCCGCCAAAGCGTCCCAGTTTTCCTGAAGCAGCCGGTTTGCGCCACTTGGCATTTAAAACAGAGGATATCGAAGCCACCATCGCTTATTTAAACAGCCACGGAATCGACTGCGAGCCTTTGAGAACCGATGATTTCACAGGCGAGAGGATGACTTTTTTCTTTGATCCGGATGGTCTTCCGCTAGAATTGCATGAATAATAGCAAAAACATCCCTTTCTAGAGCAAAATCATCTACTCTAGAAAGGGACATTTAACTACTCCTGAAATTTTTATACTTCTTCCACAGGATATTTAATCGCATTTTTCTTTAATTTTTCACTAATGATCTCATCAATATCAAAATCCAAATTATCCGCCATCATATAAGAATAGATCAGTACATCGGCCAATTCTTCTTTTAAACGTTCCGTTTGCGTGCGCGCTTCTTCAGAATCCTTCCACTGGAAAAGTTCTAACAGCTCTGCAGATTCCAAACAAATCGATAAAGCAAGATCTTTTTCGTTATGAAACGGACGCCAGTTTCGTTCATCACGAAATTGATTGATTTTTTCCATGCTAGTCATACGTCAACCTTCTTTCGCTACTATTCTACCATAGAAACAAAGTTGCGATTTTTTTCAAGCTCATTGATCATTTCTTGAATCCAACGTGTACTTTGTCTTGTCAGAAAAGGATCGATTACAACTACTGGATAGTCCACCGGCAGTCCTTCTGCGGAACCCGTCGTAATCAAGCAGTCATAATGCCTCAACTCATTATGTAATTGGAAAGTGCCGCCAGATAATTTTTCAAAATTGACGATCATTAAATTCCCATAGATCGTATCAGAAATTTGCTTTGCTAAAAAGCTTTCTTCTGTTGGTGTTAAATCAGATAACAGCAGAATCTTCAGCAAAGGTTCCTGGCTAGCCAACCATCTCATACTCTGTTCTTCTGTCGTGATCAATAAGTAAGTATAGTTTCGTACAAAGTCTTCTTCCTGATACATTTCGTATTTATCAACAAACCTCTGTACCAAAGCCTTCACTTTTTCCAGCCCGCAGTTATAAACTTTTGAAACCTCGGACAAAAAAACAGTTCGATTACGCCGCAACAAGCACACATAACTCCCTTGTGGATTGTAAAGGTAGAAATCATTTGATAGGACAGTTGCCAAATTGATTTTACTTTGTCTATCCAAATGATAACCCAGCATTTCATTATATTTTTCCACTAGTTCATAATGGCGGGTAAATAATTGCTGGTATTTTTCATTGTCCTTCATTGCAAGTTCCCGATGGGGCGTACTGAATACGATAGAATCAGAAAAGATTAACCATAGACCATCACGTACTATTTCCGGCGTCAAAACAAGGTCTGTCGCCTCTCTGACAGCCTGCTTCAATGCCTTAAAAGATAATTCCATCGGCAATCGAAATCCTGCCGTTCGTAATTCTTGTTTAGGATACCTATGCCCATTTTTAATTCGCCAAATACTAATATAGAAATTGTAGACTAAGCGTTTTTGAAAGATATATTTTTCATGAATCTGATTGATTTTAACCAAATCCTGCACATATCGTTCAATGATGTGATAATGCTTGGCGGGCAATTTAGGCAAGGTACTCTCAAAGGCATTTTGCCGTTCGCTATAAAAGCGAAAATAAAAATTGCGAATCTCTCCCTCGTCACCTTCCACCCGCAACGGACGGTAGCACAACTCCATCCCTGCTTGAGTCAATGTCTTTTCGATTTTCTTTAAATAGCGTTGCGTATTTGATGAACTGAGATACAGCTTTTTAGCCAATGCCGTGATGTTTTCGCATTCCTCATACAATAGTTCTTCAATGATTTGAAATTCAGGATTGGTAGTTAAAATATTGGCATACAGATTTCCCAGACTGACTTTTTTATCAATAACTAAACGATAGAGACCTTTTGTCTTCTTAATTTGAAATTTCGTATGGCCTTCATTAATCAATTCGATATCATTCAATAAAATTGGTAATGAGCAATTCAGTTTGTTCATTAATTGATCGCTCGACCAACCATCACGACGATAATATAGTTGTTCTAATAGCGCTAATCGTCGTTTGTTGCTTGTCCCTAAAACTGCACGAAAGTCCATGACCATTCCCCTCTCAAAAGAACGCCTTCGCTTAAAACTATCTACTCTTTCCCCTTTAACCGACGACACATCCGAAAACAAGTTTTGGTATTATATTAAAGAACGCTGGATCAATGATTAATAACCTCATTCTGTGCTATTTCCTCAACATTAATTCAATTTTTAATTATAAGAAATGCCAAACACTTGTAATCTTTTTTTGTTGTTAACAAATAATAATATAAAAAAATGATAATGGCAATTTTTGTTAAAAACATTCAAAATACACAATTCTAAAATTACTTTTTTTTAATTTAAGGAAAAAAAACGGAAAAAGCTCTTTAAAATCGCAAAAAAGAACAGAATTAAGCGATCTTTTGGCGTATATCCAAAGGAATAGGCCCACCCATTAACAGAATTTATCAAAAATTTGTTTTCACCATTTTCCCAAATTTTTTCAAAAAATGAAAAAACAAGAACTAAATCAGTTCTTGTTTTTCATTTTCTAATTAATTTTCTGTTTGTTGTATATGACCACACTTAATGAATATACCTGTTGATGGCAAGAAACCGCCTTTTGAACTATTGGGTTGTTAATCTCTCGCTCACACCAAAGAGAGCTTTAGCCGCCTCAAATTCTTTATCTTCATCAATGACTGAAAAACGTTGGGTGCTTCAAATAAAAATAAAAACACTCATTATCTTAAATGAGTGTTCGTTATTCTTTCTATTTCGAAAGGAGTCTAATTGACTAGACTCAAATAATAGTCTTGCCAAAATTTTTCAGTCACAACTTTTTCACCATCTTCAATGGTGAATTCCCCCGTCTCTGGTTCAATGATTCGGTCATCCGGCACATGATACAAACGTCGTTGCCCCTTAATGGGGAATGGCTTGATACAGCGAACATTCGCAAAAACCCATGCATACGAACCTTCGTCCAATTGTTTTACATCCACAAGATCTACAATACAGACAGCATGCCCTGATATACAGTCTGGCGTTTTAATAGCGGTCGAACAAATCAGTAATGGACCGCGATAGTGTGTAGACCACGAACGATACTCTTCTGTTTTTTTTCCTGAAAGAATTTCCATAACTGGCGCTGGATGGATTGAGATAGCTTTCAAAGCATTCGCCTCACTTTTGCATATTTACTATTATCTTATCACTTTATCTACGATCTAATAGAATTAAATTAACCGTTTACATATATTATCTTAAATTTTTTTTTTTCAGAATTTTATCAAAGAGCGGCAGCCAAAATTCTTCATAAACGATTACATAGGTTGTAACCGCATGATTTTCAGCTCTAGCAGCTACCTTATAAAGAACATAAGCTGCGGTTTCTTTTGGGTAGCCGTAAATTCCTGCACTTAACACTGGAATTGCGAGGGTAGACAGCTCGTATTCACGAGCCAGTTGAAAGACTGTTTCATATTCAGAATACAGCAGCTCCTCTTCATTATGCTTGCCATCAATATAACGTGGTCCTACCGCATGGATCACATAAGTCGCTGACAGCTCGAATGCTGGAGTGATCACTGCCGTGCCTGTCGGTGTTCCACCAATCGCGGCCATTGCCTGCTTTAATTTAGGACCTGCGGCTTGGTTAAGAGCCCCATCCACACCTCCACCAGGAATCAGCGCCGAGTTTGCTGCATTGACGATTGCATCCACTTGAAAATCTAAACGGGAAATATCTCCTAGTGTTACTTTGATCATTGTTCTCCGCTCCTTTAATTAGTTTTATCTATTATAACAATAATCATATATGCCCTTCCTTGACCACTCTACCAGATACTGCTGACCTTCGTCAGTTTAGTAAAAAAAATTCAGCCGCAGAGACACTTCTAAGCGGCTGATTAAAAAAATAACCTATCGTTTTACAGATCTTCTCTACTTCGCTATAATCTGAAAATTGGTTTATTCTTGAAAGAAGGACTTTAGTATGAAATTAATTATCTACGGATTATTGCTATTTTTAGCTTTTCGCTTATCCTTGCACGCATTTGAATTCGAAAAGATCTCACGTTTAAAACTACTGAGCATCCCTGTTTATTCGATCCTCATGTTTTTCGCTACGATGAGGTGGACTTCGGAAAATTTCTTTACAGCATTTATTTTGATTCTTGCTGCGGGCTTTATCGGCTGGTTTCAAACCACTAAATCAGAAATCAAGGTAACTGACGAACTCGATCGACACCAGCGTCCAGTGATACTCATCAAAAAAGGATTTCCTTATATTTTGGGCTGGATTGCGCTCTTTATATTGGGGATCATGATGCATTTCTTTCACCATGCCTCTATTGCGATCGACGATATTTTCTCCGAATTCGCCCACGAGTTATTGAAGGATATTGCTGTCTTCACTCGCTTCAGCAGTAAGGACAGCTGGTATGTTTGGGCTTTATCCGGTGTCTCCAGTATGACGTTTACTTTCTTTCTCGAGAAAAAAGAGGCTCGTCTGAAAGATATTTTACATCAAGGAACTAAAAATCAGCAGAAAAGAGCACATCCTGATAATCGCTAACACAAAAAAGGAGAGGGGACACTTCTGTAAGAAAGTGTCTCTTCTCCTTTTTTGCATCAATTTTTAACTAGGCAATTTCTTCATGTGCCCGTTTAAAATCATCCAATATCGCTCGAACTTCTGCTGTTGATTTCGTATTCATCAAACTTACTCGCAGATCATTTGCTCCGGGAAATCCTTTGACATAGATTTTGAAAAAACGATGCAAGCCGACAATCGAACGCGGAACTTGCTCCGCATATTTATCTTGCAGATCAAGCTGTAACCGTAGTAGGTCAATCAGTTCTTTAGGTGAATGCTCTTGCGGTTTCTTCTCAAAGGCATAAGGATTTTTAAAGATTCCGCGCCCGATCATTAACCCATCCACACCATATTTTTCTGCCAAATCTAAGCCCATCTGACGATCCAAGATATCCCCATTGATCGTTATCAACGTTTCTGGCGCGATTTCATCTCGCATTTTTACGATTTTTGGGATCAATTCCCAATGTGCCTCGACCTTACTCATTTCTTTTCGTGTGCGCATATGAACTGAAAGATTCGCGATGTTTTGCTTTAATAGATGGCTGATCCAGCCTTCCATCTCGTCCATCTCATTAAAACCGATTCTAGTTTTCACACTGACGGGCAATCCGCCGGCTTTGGCCGCTTCGATCAGTTCCGCCGCTACCTCTGGACGTAAAATCAAGCCACTGCCTTTCCCCCGCTCTGCAACATTCGGTACAGGACAACCCATATTCAGATCGATTCCTTTGAAACCCATGTCTGCTAGCGCAATACTCATCTCGCGGAAAAATTCTGGCTTGTCGCCCCAGATATGTGCCACCATCGGCTGCTCATCCTCCGTGAACGCCAAACGCCCTCGAACACTCTCAATTCCCTCTGGATGACAAAAACTATCCGAATTCGTAAACTCCGTAAAGAAAACATCTGGTGCGCCAGCCTCTTTCACAACGTGACGAAATACCACATCTGTTACATCTTCCATTGGCGCCAGTATAAAAAAGGGCTTTGGCAGTTCTGCCCAAAAATTATTTATCATTATGTATATGTCCTCCCATCGCACGCTGCACGATCTCCGTTATCATTTCAAAACAACGTTATTATACTAAGGTTTGAGAGAAGAAGCAAAAAGCTAGTTTGAAGCATACCAGCAAATCAAAAATAAAAGCAAGGCCTCATTTAAACAAACAAAAAATGACGGCCTTGCTACTAATAGCTATTTCAAAATATCGATCAATTCTTTTTTCGCGGCGGCTGAAGCGGGTAAATAGCTAAAGCATACACCAATCAAAACGGAGGTACCAATCGAAATCAACACAGTCATCAGATCTGGTCGAACAGAAAACGGCAACGCAAAGGACGCTCCATAGGCGATCAAAATTCCCAAAATATAGCCAATTATGCCGCCGCTAATGGTCAATACGATCCCTTCAAATAAAAATTGCAATTTGATAGATCTCGCATTCGCGCCAAGTGCTCGCCGAATCCCGATTTCCTTTGTTCGCTCGGAGACTGAAATATACATCATATTCATCACACCCACACCTGCGATAAATAATGAAATGGCCGCTACAGCATTAATGAACAGCGTTAGATTATCCAACATTGAACCTAGCTGCTTAATTTCTGAAGTTGGATCATAATTTTGATACTCTCCCTGCAGACGACTCTCACCATTCAGGTTGAGTTGTTTCACCACTTTGTTCATTGCTGCAGCGTCATTATTTTTAGCATTGAACGTGATCGCTAACACCGAATGATCTTCTTTCTTGCCTAAATAATGGGTATAGGTCTTTTTAGGAAAAAAGGCTAACGGTTCATAATTTTGAGGACTGATCGCTCCTGAAGTGTTCGCTGATACACCGACCACAGTAAAAACCTGCCCCTTTAAATCAAACCCCTGATTCAAAGCCGCCTCTTTCGATCCAAAAATCTGTTTTGCTACTACTTCGTCAAGAACAACTACCTTATTGAGTCCATCATTATCAGCAGAATTAAGCTGACGCCCATTCAACAGAGATAAATCCGTTTTTTTCGTTGGTTGAACCGTCATAGTTAGTTTTGTATTTTTATCATAGAAATCAATCGATGGATTACTGTCTTTTTTCATCGCTTTATAATAAGATACAGTTTTAACTTCCGGCAGGTTAGCAACCATGTTTTTATCTGTTTGCGAGATACCGCTATCGTCTTTGACTAAATTGTCAAAATCATTGTATTTGATGTTGATGTATTTGGTTTGGCCAGATTCATCTGCTCCAGTCGTTTCTGACAAAATATTTCGCTTAAAGCCATTTCCTAAAGCAACGATCGTTATGACGGCCGCAATCCCAATAATAATGCCGACCATGGTTAAAAAACTACGCCGCTTATTCTTAAAAATCGAACGAAAGGCTGTTCGCCAGAGAATGTATTTTCTCATGACTGCAACACCTCCTCGATCATTTTTCCATCCCGAATTTTTAATAAACGATCACAGTAAACTACCGTTTCCGGATCATGCGTGACTAGTATGATCGTGACGCCCTCATCATTCAATTGTTTAAATAATTGCATAATTTCCTCGGTCGTATGCGTATCTAATGCTCCGGTAGGTTCATCAGCGATGATAAAACTCGGTTGATTGATCAATGCTCGAGCAATGGCCACTCGCTGCTGCTGTCCACCAGATAATTGTTTAGGTAATTGGTTCAACTTATCAGCTAAGCCCACCCTTGCCAAAGCTTCCGCTACTTTCTTTTGTGTCTCATTGTGTTTGGCACCATTATATAAAAGCGGCAGCTCGACATTTTCAGCCACGGTTAAATTTTCAATCAAACTAAAATTTTGAAAAACGAAGCCCACGGATCGGTTACGAATCACGGATAATTCTTCATCCTCAAAATTCGCTATTTCATGTCCGTTGAAAAGATAATCCCCTTCAAAATTACGATCAATGAATCCCAAGAGATTAATCAAAGTCGACTTTCCTGAACCGGAGGGGCCCATGATCGCCACGAACTCACCGGCATCAATGGAAAAACTAATATCGTCCAAAACATTTAACCGTGTTCCTCCAGTATCATAGTATTTATAAATATGCTCCAATTTAATCATTGGTATTCACCTGAATTTCCGCCCCGTCTTTTAAAGCATCATCGGGATTTTCGATAATTTTATCATTGTCCTTTAGTCCTTCTTGGACAACCTTGCGTCCATTGATATCCATCGTTTGAATTTTAGTCTTCTTCACTTTGCCATTTATATATTTAAAGACATATTGTTCCTTCGCCGTTTTCTTAACGGCAGAATCTGGAAGCAAGAGCTGTTTTTGCTGCAAAGTAATCAGTGTTGATAAATCATCGGTCCAAGGGAAATTTCCTTCTACTGTAAATTCATAAGAAGCAACATTACTGCTATCTCCGCTAGTTGGAAGCGCACTGGCAGCGATATCTTTGACCGTCCCTTCTACTTTTTTATTATTCCCAACCGTTGCTACTTGAACAGCCTGGCCAGACACGAGTTTGTCTAGATCATATTCTGTTACCACACCTTTGATCTGCTTGTTCTTACTAGAAACAGTGACTACCGGCACTTCCGGGGAACCTTTCCCTTTTTCATCCACGGAGGCAACCCCCTCAATTTCTGAACTTACCGTCATCGAAGCCTGCTTTTGCTGTCCGGCCAAAACATCCTTGGCTGATTGAACATCCTCGTACGCACCTTGCACTGCAAAACGAGATTGGCGCAGCTGATCATTGGCTGATTGCAGTTCCGTCTGCTGCTGCTTCAATTGTTCATTGAGTGCCGCTTTTTCCTCCTCTTCTTGTGCTCGTGCGATTTTCTGCTGTGTTTCATTGATCTGTTTCGTGACTGTTTGTACTTGGTTTTCTCCCGCCGTCACGGCAGCCTCAGCTTGAGTGGCGTCCAAAGAGCTTTTATTCACAGCATGCTGCTGTGTAATCGTCTCATTTTGTGCCGTGTCATTCTGATACTCGATCAATGGAGTCCCTACCGCAACTTCCGCGCCATTGCTTACGGGAATGCTTTTTATAGCTCCTTTACTCGTATCTAAAAAATAAAGTTGTCTCTTAATTGGTTCTACTTTCCCTTTCAACTGCAATGGATCTGCTGTTTTGACCGTATAAACATGATAAGGTGATTCTTCATTCTTGGAACTCAATATAAAAAATCCACAACCGGCTATAACTAAACCGGCGATTCCAGCAATCACAAACTTTGTCTTTTTCTTCATAATCTTCCCCCACATAAACTTTCTAGGCCTAGTCTACAAGGAAGATAAATTCTGAAACATCGAATCAGCTTAATTTAAACTAACAAAAAAGTAATACAAGAAAAAACGCTTCCAACTAAATAGCGAAACACGTAAACTTTCGTTATAAACCTAGAGTGATTTATGTTGAGATAAGTCGTTGAAAATGATTCGTTTACTAGACGTTTGAATAATCTTTCATGCTTATTTTATTAATCAGAATGACTAATAATCGATTAGTTTATAGCATCGCCTTTATAAATAATGGCAAATAATCGATTATTCTTACAATTTTAAATGTATTTTGTTTTAAAATTTAATTTCCGAATTAAAAAAGTTAAAAAAAAGGAAAAAATAATCGATCTTTTTTTGATAATGTATTTTTAAGATGATACCAAATAAAAATACGAAGAATTAGTTATCATTTATTGGATTAGTCGCTATATAGTACTTTTCTTACATGAGCTAATTTATTATTGGGAGCGATTATTATGACAAAGGTATTGATTATAACAAAGAATTTATTAGCGGAACAAGATTTACAAGCTGTTCTGCAACGTTCAAATGCAGAAGTATATTGCTCATATGATTTGATGTTGGATGCACAGCACTTTCCACAAGTGATCAGCTATTTCTCGGTGGTCATTTTTAGTGATACAATTTCCACTTTAGAGGTTTCAAAATATTATTCTACCTTCAAGCAAAATGGTCTTTTCATTTTAAGAAAGGGAAATCCTGAACATTTGAAACAGACGGAACTTTCCTATCTATTTGATGAAATCGATGATTGGATTGATCCGGTAACTTCAAATTTGGGAATCATTGAAAAAATCGCTAAATTGACGAATAAACAATCGATATATCCTTCTAGTGAAAAAAGGACGAATTCAAAAATTGACATAAATTCAGAGACCTTCTTTTTTAGTCTCTCTTCTAATGAAAAGAAGTTACTCTACCATTTGTATCAATTTCAAAAAGATGGCGCGATCCTTTCCCGAGAAAAACTCTGTTCATTACTCTGGGAAACGCAAGTAACAAAATCAAACTTGTGTCAGCTTTCCAATTTAACGAATCGTATTAGAAAAAAACTTTCTACTTATAACTTTCCTGAGGGTGAATTGATCACCTCTTGGAATAAGGGATATTTTTTAGGCGATCTGTTATTTAATGAAGTGAAAAATTATCTCGATTAAACAGCGGTCGCTTTCATTCCAAACGAAAAACGGAAGCTGCTACTCTTTAATTACCAACAGCTTTAATTGTTGCACCTAAGTAATACAAAGAAAGACGACTTGCTCATTCTTTATTGACATTTTCCTGGATTTAATAGCGTAAGGAGACAATCAATTGATAGACAACTTTATAGAAAAAGATATTATACGTAGAGTTAAAATTACATATGTATTGTATGAATGCAGGCCGGTCAAGATTGGTGAGCTTGCAGAAAATATGAATGCTAGTTTTAATACTATTAAGAAAGATTGTCAAAAAATAGCTTCAAAATTGGAAGATGATATCGTTTCCTATTCAATTTCTCGATCTGAGTTGTCTTTTCATTTCAAACAAGACACAAGTTGTTATGAGTTGGTACGTAAGCTCTATGCGGACTCTCCTTTCTTAAAAGTTTGCTATCGATATCTTCTAGGAAAAAATAACTATACTGCCATTTCTGAAGAAGAATTTATTTCAGTGACAAAAGTATTTAATTTAAAAAAAAAGGCCGAAAGGTATTTTATACAAAGTTTGGGAACCAACTCCAAAGGCAAAGTAAACTTTGAGAATCATTTAAAATTACGCTATCTGTTTTTGACCATCTGGATGAGAGGAATCGGTACTAGCGAGTTAAATAATCAGCCGCTATTTTTAAAATCCGAACAAATAGCCCATGATCTGGGAGAACTTTTAAAAAACAGATTCAGCAAAAAAAGCCTGCTTTATTTACAATATGCCATTTTCTTGAGTATCAATAAAAAAGAGACTCTTGCGATAGATGATGAAACTATTATGTTTTTAAAAACAGGTATTATTTTTAATAGTATTAAAACTTGTTTCCTACAACATGATTTGGACATAGACGATGGAAATATTGCCTTCATTTCTTTAATCTATAAAAATTTGCCTTATAATCCAGATAGTTATCGGTTAATCGAAGTTGATTATCAATACTATAGAAACAGATTACTGAAAAGTTATCCTTCTGTTGTCCAACTAATCAGAAATTTTGAAGCGGCTTTTGAAATGAATCTATTAGGTGAAATTGAGTTTGAAAAACCATTAATGGATCTAGTTTATACAACCTCCTTAGGAATTAATGAATTTTTACTTAATCAATACTACTTTACAAACTGTAGCGATAGGTACATAAAAGAAAAAGTTAGCCAGACAATCAGGTTATGGTTGAAAGACAATTTTTTGTCCAATATAACGATGTCGGAATCCATCATTTTACAGTTCTGCCATTTAGTCATGCCCATCCTAAAAAAAGGCGAAAAAAAGAAAACGCCGATAATTCTTGTTGCTAAAGATGAATACTCTCATATGCTGTTTCGGAATAATATAAACAAGATCATTTCTGAGAATTATTTTTTTATCAATGACGAAATCTATTACTCCATTGACGAAATTCCAGAATTGTTTTTCAATATAAATTGCTTTATCGTCTGTGAACGCTGCCTTTTAGATCAAGAAAAAAAGTTCATCCTACCAATTTCTATCAACAATCTAACCAATGATCTAAAAGATATCTCTAACTATATTTTTTCCTGCGTATTAACAAAACAGTAAATATATAGTTTTTAAAAGATGTATCCACTTCTATTTACTTTAGTTAGTGGTCCTTCTTTCACTAGTTACCTGATAAATTCGCAACACTTTTCCTTAAAATTTATAATTACGGATAAAAAAATAGAAAAAATGAACAAAAATAAGGCCTCAATCTCGAAAAATCGACATTGAGGCCTTATTAGCTGACAGTTGAGATTAACTTATGTAAAACAACTAAAACGATTGACACTGATGAATGACCGGCCTTGTTAATCTTCCTTATTAGAAATAGTTAGGTCTGTTGGTTTTTCAACATATTCTTTCAAGTTAGCAAATAACTGTTTTAATAATGGATTCTCATTGTGTCTGTTAATTGCCTCTTGGTTTTCCCAGTTCTCCACCATCACAAATTGATTTTTCTCTTCAATCGATTCGTACAGATGATACTTTAGGCAGCCCTCTTCTAGTCTTGCAGATTGAATCAAGGGCAGTACATCCTTTAAGAAATCTTCTCTTTTTTCATTTTTAATATAAAAAGTTGCTTGAATAATTTTCATCATATTCTCCAATTTCTATTTGAAATCAGTAATTTTTTCTGCTGGTAGTCGAACAGATGTATACCCTGCTTCTGTTGCTTTTCCTACTGAAAGAATCATTACTGGAACATAGCGTTCTTTGTCTAACCCAAATGCTTCGGCCAATAAATCTTCTTCAAATCCACCAATCGGATTTGTTTCATAGCCATGCGCACGAGCAATTAACATAAACTGCATCGCTGCTAAACTAGAATCGATTTTTACCACATCATTCATTTGTTCTTTAGTAAAACTCTTGTAATAAGGAATAATCGCTTCCAATTGTTGATCTCTTACTTCTGGCGGCATTTTCCCTTCTGCTACTGCTTGATCATAAATTTCTTCTCCAAACTCATAGCATAGCATATCACCGAAAATCAATACCATTGCCGAAGATGTAGCATTCTGACGTGTATTAAAACGAATCAGCGGTTTTAATTTTGCTTTTTGTTCTTCACTTTCAACCACGACAAAACGCCAAGGCTGCATATTAACTGATGATGGAGCGGTCGTTGCTTCTTGAATCATTTCAAGCATTTCTTCATGAGAAATTTTAAAGGTTTCATCGTACTCACGGACAGATTTTCTGCCGAATGTAATTTCTGAAAAATCATTTGTTACAAATTCTTTTGACATGTTTTTTCCTCTTTTACTTTACTAATTTTGTTAACAATTCAAGCAATGTTTCCTCTTCTGTTTCACTTAGCGGCAACATTTCTTGTTTATCCAACTGACTATGTTCTTTTTCGCATTGCTCTAATTCTTTTGCTGCTTGATTCGTTATCCGCACAAAGACTTCTCGATTATTCTCTTTATTTCTTTCGCGAATCACGTAATTTTTCTCTTCTAATATCTTTAGATGTCTAGTAACTGCAGCGCTATCTATCTTTAGTTCGTTTTGTAATATTGTTTGAGAACAGGGGCCGTTCTCCTTTAAGAACATCATTAATTCATATCGAGTAATACTAAAACCGGTTCTTTTTTCAAATTTACTTGTCAGTTCCTGGTTGGCAAGTTTCAATTGATAAAAAAGCTTACTTATTTGTCTTAGATTCATTACATGCTCCTCTCTGTATTTGACTAATCAACAGTTGACTAGTCAAATATAGAGCATTTTTCTTTTTTTGGAAAGTGTTTTGCTCTGATTCAGCCTATAAAAAAAGAAATTTCTTTTTTCGATTTTATTTTCTTTGGATTTTTAATGGCTCATGAGGTGATTGCTCATTCAGTAAAAAATGTGAAAAAATTTTTCTTTCGAAGTTATTTCCAAAAAATTGCAACTCAGCTCCTCCAAAATGCAACAAAGGAAAATTCGGTGGAAAACCATTTTCCAGTCACATATGATGACTTTAAAGATAAAAAGAACGTTACGGAGGAGAAGAAAATGAAACAATCAATCAAAAAGAAAATCATCATCGGTGTAAGTATTTTATTAGGGATTATTTTAATCACTGGAATTGGGGCCAGCTACTATTTTGGGAAGATGGTAACAGAAGGCTTGTTTTACCAAAACAAAGGAAATGATACAAAGAAAAATAGTTTAGTGCAGTTGAAGGAATGGGGCTATGATTTAGAGCAATTTAATGCAAAATACTCAGGAGAGACTTTTCACTTGGAGGCTGAAGATGGTAATACTTTTCCAGTAACCTCTTTCAGCACGGATGGCGATAAGGCTAAAGATACTGCAATTTTGATTCATGGCGCAGGTGGAGATAACATTTTTCTTTCCCCTTTAGCAGAAATTTACTTGGAAAATGGCTGGAACGTGTTGACCTTTGATATGCGCGGACATGGTGATAATGAAGATCCTTTGGTCACTTTTGGCTACTTAGAACGAATGGACGTACATGCGATCGTAGATTATGCAGAAAAAATAAATTTGGATAAACAAATTGTCGTTCACGGTCAGTCAATGGGCGGCGCAACTGCTGGGATGTATGCAGCGACTGAACATGCGGCGAAGCATGTGAATGCTGTAATTATGGATTCGCCAGTTTATAGTATGGAGGAAATGTTTGCCGGAATTTGGCAAGGCATGGAAGATACTGAAGATATCCCATTCCCTTATGTTGTTGCTTGTGGGAACTTCTATATGAAGCTAAACTACGGCTTTACCTTTAAAGATGTTGAAATCACCGAACAACAAAAATATAATGAAATTAAAACACTTGTTATCAAAAGTGAACAAGACGACGTATGCCTTCCTGAAAAGGTTACTTCTTTATATGAGAATGTTGCAGCGGAAGATAAGGAACTCGTTTCCATCAACGTTAAGCACATTAAAGGCATGCTCGACCAAAAAGAAAAGTACACAGCTGCTGTTATGCAATTTTTACAAAATAACTGATTGAATTGGAGCTGAACTATGCGGATCAAATTATTTCAAGAGGACGCTCTTGAAGAAGACCGAACAGAAATTTACTATCGTGAAATGACCGAGCAAATTGAGAAAGTCCGCCAATTGCTGGAGGATTCCGTCCCCCAGCTTTTTGGGTTAGAGGATGGTGAACAGGTACTTCTGTCACTAGAGGAAATCTTTTATATTGATACTGTCGATAAAAAGACGTTTGCGTACTTAAGGGAACAAGTTTACCAAATCCAAGGAAGCCTAACCTTTCTTGAATCCGCTTTGTCCAAACATGGTTTTTGCCGCATTAGTAAAGCCAATATCGTCAACATTCAGCAAATAGAAAGAGTGAAATCAGAAGCCAATATGCGGCTGAAAGTGGTTTTGAATAACCAGGAAGAACTTGTCATCAGTCGTTATTATCGCAAAATTTTTCAAAACTACTTAAAGAAAGTACGAGGTATTTTACATGACTAAAAATCGTTTAAAAGAAATGCTGACAGTGATTTGCGTCAGCTATACGATTATTTCCTTAGGAACGACCCTCTATGATCGCCTGTTTTACGATGGCCGTGACGATTTCTCCAGTCTGCTGTTCAAATTTATCTGTACCACCATTGCAGTGAGTATCTTATACACGCATCCGTTGCTGGAACGCTTGTCACCGTTGTCGATGATTGTGCTGCAATATGTTGGAGCGATGCTGCTGGTATTTTTGACTATTTGGATTAGCAGCTTTTTTGAAGAATTACACGAGAACAGCTACTTCGGGGCTTTCTCTTCCTTTACAATTATTTACATCATTGGTGCAATCGCTTATTATGTCGGCCTGTATATTGATGTTCGCAAACAGAATCGATTACTGAAGGAAATTCAGACAGGACAGAATAATTCAATACGATGAAATAAGATTGGAACCACAAATTATTTCAATGAGAGAAGTCGCGTATTCACTTAATTCATTATTTAAGTGGATACGCATTTTTTTTAGATTTTCCCCTGCTGACTTTGCCTTTAAGCCACTTATCAGAATCAATAGTGGGGAATTGGTGGGAATTTCCGAAAAAAAAAGACACTCCCCAAAATTGGAAAGTGTCTTGAATGTCGATATATAAAATATATTAACGTTTTGAGAACTGTGAAGCTTTACGGGCTTTTTTAAGACCTGGTTTTTTACGTTCAACCATACGTGAATCACGAGTAAGTAATCCAGCGCGTTTTAATGGTGCACGGAAATCAGGATCTACTTCTAATAAAGCGCGTGAGATACCATGACGGATAGCGCCGGCTTGACCTGCGTAACCTCCGCCATCAACGTTTACAAATACATCATATGAACCTGTTGTTTCAGTAACGCCAAATGGTTGGTTGATTACTAAACGTAAGTCAGCATGTGGGATGTATTCTGCAACGTCTTTTTTATTTACAGTAATTTTACCAGTTCCTGGTACTAAACGTACGCGAGCAACTGCATTTTTACGACGGCCTGTGCCGCTATATTGAACTTGTGCCAATGAATTTCCCTCCTATTTAAATTAAGTTTGTGATGTCTAAAACTTCTGGTTGCTGTGCTGCATGTGGATGTTCTGCTCCACCGTAAACGTGAAGTTTCATGCCTTGAGCGCGACCTAAAGTGTTTTTAGGAAGCATACCTTTAACAGAAGTTTCGATCAAACGGCGAGAATTTTTAGCACGCAATTCGCCTGCTGAGACTGATTTCAATCCACCAGGGAAGTTTGAGTGACGGTAATAAATCTTGTCAGCTGCTTTGTTACCTGTTAATTTGATTTGATCCGCATTGATTACAATTACAAAATCACCAGTATCTACATGTGGTGTGAATGTTGGTTTATTTTTACCGCGTAGTACAGATGCAACTACAGTTGAAAGACGTCCTAAAGGAACATCAGTCGCGTCTACTACGTACCATTTACGTTCTACTTCGTTTGGCTTAGCCATATATGTTGTACGCACGTTTTTTTTCCTCCAATTTCAATTTCGAATGTTTGACAAACACTTGAGTTTCCGGGGCTCTCATGGGGCAAACAATACCATTTACCATAATACTTGCAAAGCCTTGCCATGTCAATGTTTTTCTCTTTGAAAACGCAAAATATTTTCATTTCTCTTTGTTCCTTCTACTATTCATAATAGTTTGTCTTATACATCTTAAAATGAATAAAGACACGTAAATTCAAAATTATTTTGCATAAATATTTAAAAAGTGCTTGCTTTTTGTATTTTACGGTGCTAATATGACTTCAACACATTAATTAGAATTTAATGAAAAAGCGATAAGGGAGCAATCAGGATGAAAGAAAAAGTGATTTTAGCATACTCAGGTGGATTAGATACTTCAGTCTCAATTAAATGGCTTGTCGATGAAGGCTACGACGTGATTGCATGTTGTTTAGATATCGGAGAAGGTCGCGACACCGAATTTATTAAAAATAAAGCATTACAAGTTGGCGCATCAGAATCTTATGCTATCGACGCTCGTGAAGAGTTCTCACAAGATTTCGTATTGGTCGCATTGCAAGGCAATACCTACTATGAAAATTCTTACCCATTGGTTTCTGCTTTGTCTCGCCCACTTATCTCGAAGAAACTGGTTGAGCTCGCTCACAAAACTGGAGCGACTACGATCGCCCACGGATGTACCGGAAAAGGAAATGACCAAGTTCGGTTTGAAGTTTCCATCGCTGCCCTTGATCCGAATTTGAAGATCATTGCGCCAGTCCGTGAATGGAAATGGTCGCGTGAAGAAGAAATCAATTATGCGGCTGAAAAAGGGGTGCCGATCCCGGCGGACTTAGACAATCCCTATTCGATTGACCAAAACTTATGGGGCCGTGCTTGTGAATGCGGCGTATTAGAAGATCCTTGGGCTACTCCGCCTGCTGGAGCCTACGCTATTACCGCAGAATTAGAAGAAACACCAGATAAGCCAACCATCGTTGAAATTACCTTTGAAAAAGGTGTACCAACTGCATTAGATGGTGAAGAATTATCTTTAGCTACTTTAATCATGAAACTGAATACGATCGCCGGCGTACACGGTATCGGCAGAATCGATCACATTGAAAATCGTCTAGTTGGTATCAAGTCGCGTGAAGTTTATGAATGTCCAGGTGCGGAAGTCTTGATGAAAGCACATAAAGAATTAGAAGATTTGACCTTTGTTCGTGAGATGGCTCATTTCAAACCAGTCATTGAACAACAATTATGCCAAATGATCTATGACGGTCTATGGTTCAATCCGACGATGGATGCTTTGATCGCTTTCTTGAAGCAATCACAAGAAGTCGTAAACGGCGTATTGCGTGTGAAATTATTCAAGGGCAATGTGATCGTAGAAGGACGTAAATCTGACAACAGCTTATACAACGAAAACTTGGCGACTTATACGTCTGCCGATACATTCGATCAAGATGCAGCGATCGGCTTCATCAAACTTTGGGGCTTGCCAACGAAGGTAAACGCTGAGGTCCAAGCTGAGAAGAAACAACCAAGCATTTAATGAAAGTGCAAGAGAAACCAGATGTGAGGCGGCTTTTACTTGCCGGTAAATAAGGCCGTCCGGTTTCACATCTTGCCATTGCTCTAGGTGAGTTTCTTTTCCTGTCAGGAAATAAGGAAACCAGCAATGTTTTCATCCTGAGGTATCTGAAAAGATGCCTCCTCCCTAAAATCAAAGCTGCGCAGGCTCGTTCAGCTCTCGAAAATTCTCATAAAGAGTTAGTCTGCATGCTAGAGAAAAAGAAAGACTATGATTATCCGTTATAGTCAAGAAAAGACCGTTGCGACGGTCTTTTTTGTTAAAAATCTATAGATAAAAGCGAGGATAAAACGATGGCAAAATTATGGGGCGGACGTTTTGATGGAAAAAATGAAGCATGGATTGATGCATTCGGTGCCTCGATTCCCTTTGATCAGCAACTAGCTGTACAAGATATCACCGGCAGTTTAGCACATGTCAAAATGCTTGGTGAAACAGGCATTATCACAAAAGAAGAAGCGCAGCAGATCACTGTTGGTCTAAATATATTGGCTGAAAAGGCTGCGAAGGATGAATTAACCTTTACTATTGAAAATGAAGACATTCATTTGAACTTAGAAAAAATGCTTCACGACGAGATCGGACCCGTCGCCGGAAAACTCCATACTGCCCGCAGCCGAAATGATCAAGTCGCTACCGATATGCATTTATATTTGAAGGAACATTTAAATGAAATTATTGAGAAGGTTCAGCATTTTCGCGCGGTCTTAGTCAATAAGGCCGAAGAACATGTTGAAACAATCATGCCCGGCTATACGCACCTGCAGCATGCGCAGCCAATTTCTTTTGGGCATCACTTGATGGCCTATTACGGCATGCTGACGCGTGATCAGTCTCGCCTTGAGGAAAGTATGAAGCGCGTGGACATTTCACCGCTAGGCTGTGCTGCTTTGGCGGGTACGACTTTCCCGATTGATCGTCAGATGACCGCGGACAAGCTGGGTTTTGCGGATCTTTATATGAACAGTCTCGATGGAGTCAGCGACCGCGATTTCATTCTTGAATTTTTAAGCAACAGTTCGATCTTGATGATGCATCTTTCCCGTTTTTGCGAAGAGATCATTCTCTGGTGCAGCCATGAATTCAAATTTGTCGAGCTGACAGATACTTTTTCGACGGGCAGCTCGATCATGCCGCAAAAGAAAAATCCTGACATGGCGGAATTGATCCGTGGTAAATCAGGACGTGTCTTTGGTGACTTAGTTGGCCTTCTAACGGTCATAAAGGGGCTGCCGCTGGCTTATAACAAAGACCTGCAAGAAGACAAAGAGGGAATGTTTGATACCGTCCACACTGTCGCTACGAGCTTAGACATCATGGCCGGCATGATTGATACTATGAAGGTGCACACACAGACGATGCATGATGCGACTGAAAAAGACTTTTCAAATGCAACTGAGTTGGCCGACTATTTGGCCGCAAAAGGGATTCCTTTCCGTCAAGCACACGAAATTGTCGGAAAGCTGGTATTGGCCTGCACTCAAAAAGGTATTTATTTGCAAGACGTCCCACTAGAAGAATATCAAGCGATCAATTCAATCATCGAAGAAGATATCTATGATACATTGGCCTCCAAAACAGCGGTAATTCGCCGGCACTCATTAGGCGGTACCGGTTTCGACCAAGTCAAAAAGCAAATTCAATTGGCGAAGACAGCTTTATAAGACGAAAAAAACGACTACCCATCGCGGGTAGTCGTTTTCTTATACATTGGTATAAACAGAAGTCGCAGTTTCTTTTAATACTGCATTCAATTCTTCGATATTCCGCTTTCCTTGATCGGATAACCAGTCGATCGCTGATGCTTCGCCCTCTTTCACAAACGACTCCACACCGTTTGCCCAAGTTGCCCGGCCGCATAAGACTCCGTTAAAGCTAGAGCCTGATTGCTTCGCAAAGCGTAGGGTTTCTTGGAATAGTTCAGCACTAACACCTGCACTTAAGAAAATGAATGGCAAATCCGTTGCTTCGGACTGTTCTTTGAAGTAAGCCGCTGCCTCTGATTGACTGTAGCCGATCTCTTGACCGTATCCTTCAACAAAGTTCATATTTACTGGCACTTCTACTTTCAAGACATCGACTTGATAACGTTCCTTCGAAAATTCCCGCATCGCTTCAATCACTTTTCGTGGTTTCACCTTTGCATAATCCAATGAAGTCGTATCCGTAATTTCCGCATCATAGGAAACAATTTCTAAGAAGAACGGAATATCTTCCGCCGTACATTCTGATCCGATGCGTTCCATATACGCTCGTTTTTGCTCATTGATCTCATCAGGCTCATCGACATCATAATATAGTAGAAACTTGCAGGCGTCGGCTCCAGATTCTTTCAACCGTTTAACTGACCAAACATTCAGTACATCTGGCAAACGACCGGGTGTTGTTGCATCATAACCCGTTTTTTCGTAAGCCAACAACAGACCACAATCGTTGTCGCGAACCTCTGCGGCTGGAAGACCATATTCCGGATCTAACAAGATTGCGGAGGCATATGGCGTCAACTGCTGAGAGACCAATTCTTTGAACTTGATTACATCCTCTGTGGTTGCTTCCTTGTATTTGCCGATCATTTTTTTCAACGCACCACGTTGATCAATAGCTAAAGCACCAATAATCCCCTCGTCATTCGTCATTTGTTTTAAATAAGCCTTTTTCCCTGCACTGATTGTCTTCATTCATTCTCACCTATTTTTTCATTTAGTAGTGTTGCGATTTCCGTTTTTGTTTGGGCTGTCTTTAATTTTTCCGTTACTTCATTTCTCATCAACAACCGTGCGACCGCTGATAGTAATTTCAAGTGTGTTGTGCCCGCCTCTGAATCCGGGATAAACAGCGTAATCACAAAATTGATTGATTGACCGTCCAAGCTGTTCCATTCAATCCCTTCAGCCAGCGTTACAATGATGATACTCGGTTCACTGATTGACTGATCCTTTGCATGAGGAATCGCAAAGCCATCCATCATGCCGGTGGTCCCTTCATTTTCTCGTTCAACAAGTTTTTTATAGACCTGCTGTTCATCCTCTGAGATCGCTAAACCTTTTGCTTGCCTAGCTAAAAATTCAAAGACTTTTTCTTGCGTGGTCATTGTTTGATTTAAAAAGATTTTTTCTTCTTGAATAATTCCCATTCTTGATCCCTCGCTATTCTGTGATTACCGATTTATCTGCTTGTTCGGCGTTCGCTTTCTTTTCTTTCGCAGCAACACTGCTCTTTTGGATAAAGCCTAAAATTACGCCGCCGACGATCGAACCAATCAGAATCGAAAGCACCCATTGGAGTTTACCAGTCACGACTGGCAGCACTAGGAATCCGCCATGAGGAGCAGGTACTTGTACACCAAACATATATGTTAAGACCGCTGCGATCGACGAACCTAGCATCATTGTTGGCAGTACGCGAATTGGATCTTTTGCTGCGAATGGAATCGCACCTTCAGTAATATGTGTCGAGCCCAAAATAAAGTTAACCAATCCAGCATTGCGGTCATTCGTATCGAAATATTTTCCAAAGAACAATGTCGCAAACCCTGTAATCAACGGCGGCGCGATACACGCTGCTGAAACACCGGCCATGAAGGTTGTATTGCCTTGCGCCAATAACGCCGTGCCCGTTACATAAGCTGCCTTATTGATTGGTCCGCCCATGTCAAAGGCACACATACATCCCACTACTACACCAAGAATCAACGGATTCGAATTTTCAAATCCCGCTAAGAAGCTCATCATTCCTTCGTTAACTGCTTTCATTGGCCCCGCCAATAAAGACATAACGATCCCAATAACCGCTACACCAATGACTGGATATAAGAAGATTGCCTTCAAGCCATCCAGCTGTTTTGGTAAAACATCTAAGATTTTTTGCAAGAATAAAATGAAGTATCCAGCTAAGAATCCGGCTAAAATTCCGCCTAAGAATCCAGTACCGCCATTCATCGCGACAATCCCGCCGACAAAACCAACGACTAATCCCGGCCGTTTTGCGATTCCTTCAGCAATGTATGCGGCCAACACGGGAACCATCATGCCCATTGCTGCATCACCGACTGCTTTTAGCATTGCGGCTGTAGCGTTATACTGCGCATTATCGGGATCAAATGAATAAATCCCCCAAACGGCAAAGGAAATGGCAATCAACACCCCGCCTGCAACTACAAAAGGCAGCATGTGCGAAACGCCGTTCATCAGATTTTTATAAATACTGCGACCAAAACTAGTATTACTCCCCGTTTCCTGTTCTAAAGCATCCACGGCATCATTCTCCGCTGCAATCGAACCTTTTCCAGCCAATGCATCATCAATCAAGCGCTCCGCATCCTTGATCCCCGTACTAACGGAAACATCGATAATTCGTTTTCCCGCGAAGCGTTCCGGATGAACATCTTTATCTGCGGCAATAATCACGGCATCTGCATTTTTGATCTCTTCCGCTGTTAACTCATTCTCAACACCGATTTGCCCATGCGTTTCGACTTTGATCGTGACCCCTTTTTTCTTAGCCGCCTGTTCCAGAGCCTCTTGAGCCATGTATGTGTGTGCAATTCCTGTCGGACAGCCTGTTGCTGCTATTAATTGATAATTCCCCATGTTTTTACCCTCTCTTCTTTGATTTCAATTTCTTTGCTTAACTCATCCACATCCGAAAAATCAGTCAGTCCTTTGCGAAAAGCCGTTGAGCTTCCTGCCGCTAAACTCTTTCGCAACGTGTCTTCCAGCGGCTGATCTGTCAAATACCCCGCTAGAAATGTTCCCAACAACGTGTCTCCGGCACAAGCTGTGTTGACTACTTTCCCTTTTGGCGAATTTCCTCGAATAATTTTATTTTGTGTGAAAAAAATGGCTCCTTCTCCACCAAGAGATAACAACACATTTTGCGCGCCTGCTGCCAATAACTGCTGCCCATAAAATAAATAGGCTTCTTCTGTATCGATCACTTGTCCAAACCAAGACTCCAATTCCTCTTCATTCGGCTTTAGCAAAAACGGTTGATAAGGCAAACAATCCATCACTTCCTGATAACTGCTGTCAATGATCAAGTGAACATCTCGCTCATGGCAGATGCGGCTGATTTCAACAAGTATCTTTGGCTCCACTCCTCTTGGCAAACTCCCTGAGATACAGAGATGATCCCCCGCTTGCAACCCCTTAATCTGTTCTAAAAAGGCTTGAACCTTTTCCGTCGGTATTTCCGGTCCTTGATTGACTAGCTTGTATTCCTCCTGTGTCTGATTAACTTGCGTGAATACATTGATACGAGTCATCCCTGGAACCTCAATAAAATCTGTAGAAATAACTTTTTCGTGCAAGTAATCCTCGATATAATTTCCTGTAAAACCCGCCCGAAATCCTAATGCTGTGGTGGCGACGCCCAGCATCTTTAATATGAGTGAGACATTCACTCCTTTTCCATTTGCTTGGATATCATCATCCTTCGTTCGATTTACAGTAAAAGGATTCATTGTGTCGGTTTCAATAAATAGATCAATCGCTAAATTCATAGTGCATGTATAGATAGACATGAGTGATGACCTCCTTGTCTTTATTATGGGGCATGACTCACCGAAAAGGTTTTCACATTCCGGTCAATTTCCTGAAAAGCTTTACATCTTTTTACGAAACGTGATACTTTTTAACTAGTGATATGTTGAAAGAAGGTTATTGAGACCATGGAACATAAGTTAAGCGACACTGAACAATACCTCTGGGATTTTATTGAAAGCCATATTCTTGAGATTCCTAATTACTCCATCGTCAAACTTAGCGAGCAAGCCAATGTTTCGACAGCAACGATCGTCCGCACGATGAAAAAGAAGGGGTACGAAGGATTCACCGCCTTTAAGCACCATTTAAAGGAGCAAGAGAATAAAAATATTAATTTTTCTTCATTAGATAAGGTCGATAAAGGAATTCGGCGAGCGATTCTAAAAAATGAACAAGAGGTCGTTCGTACGATCAACATGATGGAGATCGGCAATATTGAAGATGCGATCCAAAAGATCAAGTTCGCGGAACGAGTGATTATTTTTGCGCGGGGTTTTTCAGAGATGATCGGACAGGAAATGATGGTGAAGTTTCAATTGACTGGTAAAAACTGTCAGATGCATACCGATCCAGAGATCATTAAAAATATCAGTCGTAAGCTCAATAAGCGCGACATCGTGATCTTTATTTCTCTAAACGGCGAAACCAAAGAACTCGTCGTCGCAGCTAAAAATTGCTACGACGCGGAAATCGGTTCAATTTTGCTGACGGCAAATAACTCTTCCAGCTTGATGAATTATTGTGAGATCGCTTTGGTTGGTTTCAAATCCGAAGGTTCTTACTTTCCTGATTATGAGGTTCGTTCGCGATTGCCGTTGCAGATCATTGCACGAATTTTACTTGATTCCTATGCTTTACGGGTCACTGATAATTGAAAATAGCTTATTCACTAAAGAGGAAATATGACTTTTAGGTACAAACAGTCTGTATAGACAACCTTCCTCCAGATAGAAAAGAAAAAGGAGTGAATCGATGAATCAAAAACTAAAAGAAAATATTTCAGAGTCTTTGTCGGCCGTTCTGCCGATCACAATTACCGTTCTAGCCGTTAGTGTTTTTTTGGTCCCTATGGAAATAGGAACCTTCGCGATGTTTTTAATGGGAGCTGTTATGCTGATCATTGGCATGGGGTTCTTCCAATTAGGTGCAGAGATGTCCATGACACCCCTTGGTGAAGGAATGGGTATTCAGCTTTCAAAAAATAAAAAAATAGGTATACTGGCCTTCAGTGTTTTCATTATCGGAGCTGTTATTACTATTGCAGAGCCTGATCTGCAAGTATTGGCAGATCAAATGCCTGCTATTCCCAGTAATTTATTGGTTTGGACTGTAGCCGTTGGGGTCGGTATTTGTTTAACGATCGCCGTTTTACGAATCTTGTTCAAAATCAATCTATCCCTCATACTGACGGTGCTATACTCTGTTGTCATCTTACTCTCCTTTCTAACACCCAATGATTTCGTGCCTGTAGCTTTCGACTCAGGAGGGGCTACCACTGGACCAATTACTGTGCCGTTCATTCTGGCTTTAGGGGTCGGGCTTGCATCCGTTCGTAGCGATAAGCACGCCTCCGACGACAGCTTTGGTTTAGTAGCGATTTCCAGTATCGGCCCTATTTTAGCGGTGTTGCTGTTAGGTATTTTCTTTCAGCCCACAGATGCTGCTTATACGCCGACAGAATTTCTTAATGTAAGCACCACCCAAGATGTCATGCGTGAGTTCATGCTGGAACTGCCTCATTTTGCTAAAGAGGTTTTCATCTCTATGCTGCCGATCGCGTTCTTATTTTTTGTTTTTCAGCTTATCAGTCGTCGTTACCATCACAGACAATACATCCGAATGATCGTCGGCCTTATTTATACCTATATTGGACTCGTACTCTTTCTAACTGGTGTAAGTATCGGATTTGCGCCGGTCGGAAGCCTGCTTGGCGGAGAACTGGCCGCAAGTAAATATAAGTGGCTGTTGATTCCAATTGGGATGTTGATCGGCTATTTTATCGTAAAAGCCGAACCGGCCATTCAAGTATTGAATCATCAAGTCGAAAACGTCACTGGCGGATCGATTTCAGCCTCTGCCATGAACTTGTGTCTTTCCATTGGAGTCGCAGTCAGTGTTGGGCTTGCTATGATGCGTTCTATTACTGGTGTTAGTATTTATTGGATCATAATCCCTGGCTATCTTATCGCGCTGCTCCTTTCCAGATTCGTCCCTAAAATATTTATCGGGATCGCCTTTGACTCCGGTGGTGTTGCTAGCGGACCGATGACCAGCACGTTCCTGCTTCCTCTTTGTATCGGAGTCAGTGAAGCGTTAGATGGAAATATCATGGCCGATGCTTTCGGTGTAGTCGCGCTTGTTGCATTGACGCCGTTGATTGCTATTCAGATCATGGGGATCGTTTATAAGTGGCAAGAAAATAAGGCTGCTCAAGAAGCTGATTTGGCTATAGAAGAACTTAATGAAATTGAAGAATGGGAGGACACTGAAGAGGATGCATAATAAACCGGCAGTTCGAATGTTGATATTGATTATAGACCACAAAGATAAGAAAAAAGCCCATGCCATTTTTGATGCTCAAAATACACCGGTCCAATATTTGTGTATGGGCGAAGGGACCGCTACCAATGAAGTCATGGACTATTTAGGCTTAGGCTCCTCAGAAAAAGCGATCTTTGTCTGTCCTGTATTAAAGAAATGTGTACCAGATTTATTCGCGGCCTTGGGCGAAGGCTTAGGCCTTCATAAACCAAACAGAGGGTGTGCTTTTACTTTCCCCATTTCTGGAGCGAGCACCTATGTCATGAAACTTTTAGATTCAGAAATGCATGAAAAAATCCAAAAACATATGGAGAGAGAGGAAAAGCAGATGATCCAAGATGCTAAATACAGTTTACTAATGGTGACGATCAACCAAGGATTCAGTGAAGAAGTCATGATTGCTGCCACTGCTGCTGGCGCGGCTGGCGGTACTGTCGTCCACGCGCGTCGCCTAGACTCGCAAGAGACCATGAAAAAATGGGGCATCAGTATTCAGCCTGAAAAAGAAATGGTTTATATTTTAGTAGAACAAGACAAAAAAATGGCGATCATGAAAGCCATTGGCGAACAATGCGGTCTGCTTAGTGAAGCTCAAGGGATTTTGATTTCCATTCCGGTCGATGGCGTCATTGGTTTAAGTACTGATATTCCTCAATAACAAGAAAAAAGAGGCACACATCATTAAAGGTGTGCGCCTCTTTTCAATTGAATTAAGCATCAATTTCTGGAGCTTTTCCTAGGTGTGCTTGGATCATCCAAATGCGTTTTTCAGTCGCTGTTTTGAATTCGATGAAGATATCTTGTGTTGGATCATCGCCTTCTTCACCAGTTACGTCGATTCCTTTTTGGTAAAGGTCTGCTAAATAGCGGTAGCCTTCAACAAGCGTAGCTAAGCGTTCTTCCATTGTACGATCCCAACGTCCGATTTCGTCTGGGATTTTTGTTTGGTCAGCCATTTCACGTAATGTTGAGTAAGGTGAACCGTCTAAAGTAATTAAGCGTTCTGAAATTTCGTCCAATTGATCGTTCACGTCATCCATGAAATCATCCATCATTGGGTGTAATGTCAAGAAACCAGGGCCGCGCATATACCAATGTGTTTGGTGAATGACCATGGACATTTGACTCAAGTCTGCAACTAGTTGGTTCAATACTTCTTTTGTTTTTTCGAATTTCATTCCTACATACCTCCTAATTTATACTCCATTAAAAGCATAATACAATTATGGCAAAAGCACAAAGAAAATGCTGGGAAATTGCCTCTTTTTCGTATCTTATTGAAAAAGGGAGGTGAACACGATCATACATTTCATTTTTGGCACAGTCATCGGATCTTTCTTGGCTGTCGTTTGCACCCGTATACCTTGAAACGAATCTATACTTTATCCACCTTCTCATTGTGATCATTGCAAGCATAAGCTCCGCCCTATCGAAATGATTCCATTATTTTCAGCATTACGTCAAAATTTTCATTGCACTTACTGTCGGCAAAAATTCTCTACACGGAGTTTCTGGTTGGAGCTGTTTTGCGGTCTGCTCTTTTTAATCTTTTTACAGAATTTTACTTGGATCAAGCTTTGGCAGTTATTTTGGGTGTTGAGTTCATTGGTTTTAGCCATAATCGATTGGGATTTTTTAATTGTAGAAATGTCTATCTTTTGGTCAACCGGAATTATTTTATTGATTAGCGGAACTTTTCTATTCCAACTCTCTTGGACTCAACCGCTGATTATATGTGCTTTGTTCTACCTTAGCCAAAAAATACTCCCAAACAGCTTAGGTTTGGGAGATCTTTGGATAATTGGATTATGGAGTTTCTTTTTATCTAGTTACGAACTTTTACAAGTCTTATTTATTGCCTCGTTCAATGGTCTGACTTTTTTCGGCTGTCAGGCCTTGCGCAAAAAGATACCCGAGCAGCTGCCTTTTGTACCTTTTTTATTTGTTGGGCTTTTATTTATACTTTTAAAAGATCGTTAGGCATTCCAATGTTGACGAATAAAGCCTTTACGTCCGGATCCTTCGCTATACGCGTTGTAATGGTCCGGATTTTTTCGATAAAAATCTTGGTGGTAATCTTCTGCAGGATAAAAGGCTTGTGCTGATTCAATCGTAGTAACGATCGGATCTTTGAAACGACCACTATTTTGCAAACGTTCCTTCGATGCTTCCGCCGTTTCTTTTTGTTCTGGAGAAGAATAAAAAATCACTGGACGATACGAATCCCCACGATCGGCAAATTGTCCAAAAGCATCGGTAGGATCTGTTTGCTGCCAATAAATCTCAACTAACTGCTGATATGAGATAACCATCGGGTCAAAAGTAATTTCTACAGCTTCCGTATGACCTGTTGTACCGCTGCCGACCTCTTCATAAGTTGGATTGGGTACATGTCCGCCAGTGTACCCGGAAACAACGCTTTTAATACCAGGCATTTGATCAAAAGGTTTCACCATACACCAGAAACATCCGCCGGCAAATATTGCTTTTTCTTCTGTCATCTTATACTCCCCCTTGTGCTTTCATCATAACCATTTTTTGAAAAATTGAAACGATTCTGCTCAACTCCTTCCTAAAAAAAAAGAAAGCGGACCATTTTAGGTCGCGCTCTCTTGCCATTCATTATTCTTAATAATTATCGGGATCAATTGGATAAATAATTTTTCCATACCCAGTATAATCATAATGTGTGCCTGCACTGATTTTATCTACATCACTATCATCAAAGAAGAGTTGATTGTCATCCTCCTCATCCAGATTCGGCAATTTCTTTTTCGTAGGCAACTCCAGTTGTTTCTTCAAAACGTTCTGTTCTTCCAATAGATTTTTTAAGCCTAATACTTGGAAGTAAATATCATTGATCATCTCGCCTTGGCCTTCAACTTGCGTCTGTTTGATATTTTCTGCAGCCGGTGTGTAATCTTTTGCCACTGTCAGCATTTCGCTCCAGCTCAAGTCTGTCCGCACGTAATCTTCTACTGCATGCAAATATTTTTTATACTTCGTCACTGAATTAACCGAAAGCATTTTATGAACAATTTTGGATAAAATTTCTCGCTGCCGCGCCTGCCGCCCCACATCACCTTTTGGATCCTCGTGACGCATTCGAACGTATTCCAAGGCATGTCTGCCATCTAAGACCTGTTTGCCCTTCTTCACACGTACACCATCTAAAGTAAAATCGATTTTATTGTCTACCTCGATTCCGCCAACAGCATCAACTAAGGTTTTTAACCCTTTCATATTGATCTCAACATAATGATCAATGGGAATATCCATCATTTTTTGAACAGTCTCAATCGCCATCTTAGTACCGCCTAACGAATATGCGGCGTTTAATTTATCATAATAAGTATCGCCTTTTGCGACATAATTATCATCATCACCCTTATAACCGACAATCTGTGTATAGATATCTCGGTCTAGACTAGTCATCAATGTCTGTTTCTTCTTAGGATTGATGGTCACAACCATCATGGAATCTGAACGTCCTTGGTACGTTCTCCCCTTGTCCCCCGTGTCTGTGCCCATTAATAAAATTGAGAAAGGTTCTTCACTTTTCAAATCAACTGCATCTGAACGGCTGCTTTTATAGTTGACCTTTTTGGTCATTTTACTGATTGCCTGATCAACATCATTATTTACTTTTAATAAGTAGGCGGTTGCACCACCGACAAGTATCACGATTATTCCCACGACAATCAAGATGATTTTCTTTGTTCTGCTCATGTAGCACCTCAAAAATTTTACATAGCTGTATGGTTTCCGTCATTTTCTCATAAATCGTCTCATTACAATAGTATTTGTTTATTGCTCTAAACGAAATTTAATATCTGATCAAAGTTATCGCTGTCATTTTGTCAGATACCTTCTTATAATAGCGCGAAAATAAAAAGACCACAAGATTCTTTTGAATCTTGTGGTCTTTCTAATGAGCTTTACAAAGCCTTCAAATCTAGTTTAATGGATTGTTCAAAGCATCTTCGGCAGCCATTTGCGCTTCAATATCAGAGATACTGTACACATTTTCGCTTGCTACAACGACTTCTTTAGGTTCCATATTGCGGTAAGTTGCCATACCTGTACCAGCAGGGATGATCTTACCGATGATAACATTTTCTTTCAATCCAAGTAGCGGATCTTTCTTACCGCGAATTGCAGCATCCGTCAAGACACGAGTTGTTTCTTGGAATGATGCAGCAGATAAGAAGCTGTTTGTTTCCAATGAAGCTTTGGTAATACCAAGCAAGACTGGACGAGATGTCGCAGGCGTACCGCCGGCAACCAGTGTATTGTAGTTTTGATCTTTAAAGTCAGCAATATCCAGCAATGTACCTGGCAAGATATCTGTATCGCCTGGGTCCATAACGCGGACTTTACGCAACATTTGACGAACCATTACTTCAATATGTTTATCGCCGATTTCAACCCCTTGCATCCGGTAAACGCGTTGTACTTCACGTAGCAAGTAAGTTTCAACTGAAATCACATCACGCACTTGCAACAAGTGTTTAGGATCGATTGAACCTTCTGTCAAGCGTTCGCCACGGTGAATCAAATCACCTTCAGCGACTTTCATACGGGCAGTATAAGGAACTGTATAGGTACGAGTATCTGTTTCACCCTTAACAGTAACTTCTTTCGAACGAGTCGCAGCGTCTTCAGCGATTTCTACAACTTCACCAGTAACCTCAGTGATAACAGCCAAACCTTTAGGATTACGTGCTTCGAAGATTTCTTGGACACGAGGAAGACCTTGTGTGATATCATCTCCGGCAACCCCACCGGTATGGAATGTACGCATGGTTAACTGAGTACCTGGTTCACCGATTGATTGAGCAGCGATAGTACCAACTGCCTCACCAACTTCAACATCATCGCCAGTTGCCAAGTTACGGCCGTAACAATGTTTACATACACCATGTTTGGTATTACATGTAAAGACTGAGCGAATCGTTAATTTTTCTACGCCGGCGTCAATAAGACGTTTTGCATCAGCTTCACTGATCAGCGCATCAGCAGGTAAAAGAACTTCGCCTGTTTCAGGATGTTTAACAGCTTTTTGTGTATAACGTCCAACTAGACGTTCTTCTAATGATTCGATAATTTCATTGCCTTCACGGATCGCAGAAATTTCCAACCCGCGATCAGTTCCACAATCTTCTTCACGAACGATAACATCTTGGGCAACGTCAACCAAACGACGAGTCAAGTAACCTGAATCGGCTGTCTTCAAGGCGGTATCGGTCATCCCTTTACGAGCCCCGTGAGTCGAGATAAACATTTCCAAGACAGATAGACCTTCACGGAAGTTTGAGATGATCGGCAATTCCATGATTTGTCCATTCGGAGCGGCCATCAGTCCACGCATACCAGCAAGCTGAGTAAAGTTGGAGATGTTACCACGGGCTCCAGAATCAGACATCATGAAGATTGGGTTCTTAGCATCCAATGACTCCATTAGTCGTTGTTGGATTTCATCTTTTGCTGCATTCCAAACAGCGATAACTCGTTCATAACGTTCATCATCAGTGATCAAACCACGACGGAATTGTTTCGTGATCGTGCCGACTTGTTTGTGGGCATTGTCGATGATTTCTTGTTTTTCTGCCAGTGCCATGATATCCGCGATACCAACGGTCATACCAGCCATTGTTGAATGTTTGTATCCTAAGTCTTTCATACGGTCAAGCATCATTGATGTATCAGTGACTTTGAAACGTTTGAAGACTTCAGCGATAATGTTCCCAAGATTTTTCTTCTTGAATGGCAAGATAATTTCTTGTTCTTTGATCGCTGCAGGAATATCGACACCTTTTTCAACAAAATATTTATCAGGTGTGTATTGCGTTAAGTTGAAATCAGTTGGTTCGTTCAAATAAGGGAATTCTTGCGGCATGATCTCGTTGAAAATAATTTTCCCAACAGTCGTGATTAGCATACGCTCTTTTTGTTCTTCAGTGAATGGTTTGTCGCCTAACGTATTAGGGTCAACAGCCACACGTGAATGCAAATGAACATACCCATTGCGCCATGCTAACACAGCTTCATTCATGTCACGGAAGATCATTCCTTCGCCTTCACGGCCTTCTTCTTCCATAGTCAGGTAATAGTTACCTAAGACCATATCTTGAGAAGGCGTAACAACTGGTTTACCATCTTTAGGGTTCAAGATATGTGTTGCCGCAAGCATCAACATACGAGCTTCAGCTTGTGCTTCTTCTCCTAATGGTAAATGGACAGCCATTTGGTCTCCATCGAAATCGGCATTGTAGGCTTCACATACTAGTGGGTGAAGACGGATCGCACGACCTTCAACTAAGATTGGCTCGAATGCTTGGATACCTAATCTATGCAATGTAGGTGCCCGGTTAAGTAAAACAGGATGTTCTCTGATGACTTCTTCTAAAACATCCCAAACAACGTCTTCTTGACGTTCGATTTTACGTTTTGCATTTTTGATATTTGAAGCAATTTCGCGTTGAACCAATTCTTTCATTACGAAAGGTTTGAATAATTCGATCGCCATTTCTTTCGGCAGACCACATTGATACATCTTCAAGAAAGGTCCAACAACGATAACTGAACGAGCAGAGTAATCGACACGTTTACCCAGCAAGTTTTGACGGAAACGACCTTGTTTCCCTTTCAACATGTGAGATAGGGATTTCAATGGGCGGTTACCTGGTCCAGTTACTGGACGGCCGCGACGACCATTATCAATCAAAGCATCAACTGCTTCTTGCAGCATCCGTTTCTCATTTTGAACAATAATATTTGGTGCATTCAAGTCTAACAAACGTTTCAAGCGGTTGTTACGATTGATTACACGACGATATAGGTCATTCAAGTCGGAAGTCGCAAAACGACCACCTTCTAATTGAACCATTGGACGTAGATCTGGCGGGATGACAGGGATAACATCCATGACCATCCAACCTGGAAGATTTCCAGATGAACGGAATGCTTCCAGAACATCTAAACGACGAATCGCACGTGTCCGTTTTTGACCTTGAGCTGTTTTCAACTCTTCTTTTAATTCTGCTGACTCACCATCTAGATCGACTTTATCTAGTAATTGTTTGATCGCTTCAGCACCCATTGCTGCATGAAATTCTTGACCATATTGATCACGTTTTTCACGGTATTCACGTTCAGTCAATAATTGTTTTTTCTCTAGGCTTGTATTACCTGGATCGATTACGACATAAGATGCAAAGTAGATGATTTCTTCCAACGCACGAGGACTCATATCTAATACAAGACCCATCCGAGAAGGAATTCCTTTGAAATACCAGATATGTGTTACAGGCGCTGCTAATTCGATGTGACCCATCCGTTCACGACGAACTTTCGAACGGGTAACTTCAACACCACAACGGTCGCAGACAATTCCTTTATAACGAATCCGTTTGTATTTTCCACAGGCACATTCCCAGTCTTTGGTTGGCCCAAAAATTCTTTCATCGAATAACCCTTCACGTTCAGGTTTCAATGTACGATAGTTAATGGTTTCCGGTTTTTTTACTTCACCGTAAGACCAGCTTCTGATTTTTTCAGGAGAAGCCAAACCTATTTGCATACTTTCGAATTTATTTACATCGATCAAAAGGGTTTCCCTCCATTTCATTTTATCGTAAGTCAGCTAGGAGTTAGCTGACTTACATATGGCAAGTGTGACTCTTATAAGTCTTCGGCAGTTTCGATTTCTTGGATTAAATCAGATTTTTGCTCAGCTTTTTCAGCAACTGCTTGTTCTTCAACTTGTTTTGCAGATTGTTGTTGTTCTGCATATTTCGTCAAAGCGTCAACTGTGATCAAGTCATCATCGTCATCGTCCATGTCTCGCAACTCGATTTCTTTGTCATTAATATCTAAGACTTGCATATCTAAACCAAGAGCTTGTAATTCTTTCACTAATACGCGGAAAGACTCAGGCACACCTGGTTTTGGAATAGGTTCACCTTTGACGATGGCTTCGTAAGTTTTCACACGACCAACCACATCATCTGATTTGTAAGTCAAGATTTCTTGTAAAGTATAAGCTGCACCATACGCTTCTAGTGCCCAAACTTCCATTTCTCCGAAACGTTGTCCACCAAATTGAGCTTTACCACCCAATGGTTGCTGCGTAACAAGAGAGTAAGGTCCGATTGAACGAGCATGCAATTTATCATCGACCATGTGGGCCAATTTAATCATGTACATAACACCAACAGAAATACGATTATCAAATGGTTCCCCTGTACGTCCGTCGTAAAGAACAGTCTTAGCGTCTGCCGCCATACGAGCTTCACGAACAGTTTCCCAAACATCGCTATCTTGCGCGCCATCAAAAACTGGTGTTGCAACATGGATACCTAGTTGACGAGCTGCCATACCTAAGTGTAATTCCAATACTTGCCCAATGTTCATCCGAGATGGTACCCCTAGTGGATTCAACATGATATCAACTGGTGTGCCGTCTGGTAAGAATGGCATATCTTCTTCCGGCATGATCCGAGAAACGACCCCTTTGTTTCCGTGACGGCCGGCCATTTTATCTCCTTCATGGATCTTACGTTTTTGCACGATATATACGCGCACTAACATATTCACACCTGGAGATAATTCGTCGCCTGCTTCACGAGTAAAGATCTTCACATCATGAACGATTCCGCCGCCACCGTGAGGAACACGTAAAGACGTATCGCGAACTTCGCGGGCTTTTTCTCCGAAGATTGCGTGTAACAAGCGTTCTTCAGCAGATAGTTCAGTTACCCCTTTAGGAGTGACTTTACCAACTAATAAATCCCCGTCATGAACTTCGGCACCAATGCGGATAATTCCCATTTCGTCTAAGTTCTTCAATGCGTCTTCCCCAACGTTAGGGATCTCGCGAGTGATTTCTTCAGGTCCTAATTTCGTATCACGTGCTTCTGATTCGTATTCTTCAATATGAATCGAAGTGTAGACATCATCTTTCACCAAGCGACGGCTCATGATGATGGCATCTTCATAGTTATACCCTTCCCAAGTCATGAAGGCTACGACAACGTTTTGACCTAAAGCCAATTCGCCGTTTTCCATTGAAGGTCCGTCAGCTAAGATATCGCCAACATCTACTTTTTCACCTAATCCAACTAATGGACGTTGATTGTAGCTTGTTCCTGAGTTTGAACGGCGGAACTTAGTGATATCGTATTTATCTAATGCGCCATTGTCGCGACGTACACGTACTTCGTGAGCATCAACGAATTCAACAACACCTTCGTTTTTACATAGCAAAGCGGCACCTGAGTCATGCGCTGCTTTGTATTCCATACCAGTACCAACCCATGGAGAACGTGGTTGAATCAACGGTACTGCTTGACGCTGCATGTTGGCACCCATCAAGGCACGGTTGGAGTCATCATTTTCCAAGAAAGGAATACAAGCTGTCGCAACTGCAACTACTTGCTTAGGTGATACGTCCATGTAATCAACTTTATCGATCGTTACTTCCAAGTTTTCAGAAGTGGCACGAGCCATAACGACTTCTTCAACGAATGTTCCGTCATCATTTAACTTACTGTTCGCTTGGGCAACAACATAATGGTCTTCAATATCTGCTGTTAAGTAATCAATTTTATCTGTTACACGGCCAGTTGAACGATCAACCCGGCGGTAAGGTGTTTCAATGAAGCCAAACTTATTGACTTTCGCATAAGAAGCCAAACTGTTGATCAGCCCGATATTGGGACCTTCGGGTGTTTCAATCGGACACATACGGCCATAGTGAGAATAGTGAACGTCTCGAACTTCATAACCGGCACGGTCACGAGTCAAACCACCAGGTCCTAAGGCAGATAGACGACGTTTGTGCGTCAATTCCCCTAGTGGGTTGGTTTGGTCCATGAACTGTGACAACTGAGAAGAACCGAAGAATTCTTTGATACTGGCAACAACTGGACGAATGTTGATCAATTGTTGCGGCGTCAATGTTTCTTGGTCTTGAATTGACATACGTTCGCGAACAACACGTTCCATACGAGCTAACCCGATACGGAATTGATTTTGTAATAATTCACCGACTGAACGGATACGGCGATTTCCTAAATGGTCGATGTCATCGACATTGCCGATACCTTCCATCAAGTTCAAGAAGTAGCTCATTGAGGCAATAATATCGCCTGGTCGAACTGTCCGTACAGAAGAATCAGGATAAGCATTCCCGATTACAGTTACTTCACGTTCTGGATCTTTTGGTGAAAATACTTTAATTACTTGAACCGTCATCGGATCCGTCACAACAGCATCTTCAGATGGGTAGTAAGTGACCGAGTTCAACCCATTTTCCAAGTGAGAGCCAAGTGTCTCTTCCATCACTTGATGAGTAAGAACGGTTCCTTTTTCGACGATGATTTCGCCTGTTTCAGGATCAACCAACGTTTCAGCTAAGGTCAAGTTCAATAGACGTGTTTTAAGGTCCAATTTTTTATTTACTTTGTAACGACCAACATTTGCTAAGTCGTAACGTTTTGGATCGAAGAAACGGGCGGTTAATAAACTACGAGAGCTGTCTGCCGTTTTTGGTTCGCCGGGACGTAAACGTTCGTATACATCTTTCAAACCTTCTTCAGTACGAGAGTCACTTGGGTTTTTGTGCAAGTCTTTCTCGATCGTGTTGCGTAATGATTCGCTTTCTCCAAAGATTTCAAAAATCGTATCATCAGAGCCAAAACCTAATGCACGAACTAACGTGGTCAAAGGAATTTTACGTGTACGGTCGATACGTACATAAGAAATGTCTTTCGCATCTGTTTCCATTTCTAACCATGCGCCACGGTTAGGGATGACTGTTGAGCCAAATCCTTCTTTTCCATTTTTATCCACTTTTCCGTGGAAATAGACGCCTGGAGAGCGAACTAATTGGGAAACGATAACCCGTTCAGCTCCGTTAATGATGAACGTTCCTTGTTCTGTCATTAATGGGAAATCACCAAAGAATACTTCTTGGGATTTGATTTCGCCGGTTTCGCGATTTACTAGACGTAATACAACATGTAATGGTGCAGAATAGTTTGCATCGTGTGAACGAGCCTCTGCTACCGTGTATTTAGGTTCTTTCAATTCATAGTCAACAAATTCAAGTGACAAGTTTCCATTAAAATCTTCAATTGGCAAAATGTCTTCAAACATTTCTCGTAAGCCCTCATCTAAGAACCATTGATAAGAATCTGTTTGAATTTCGATCAAATTCGGTAATTCCAACACTTCACTGATTTGTGCGAAGCTTCTACGTTCTCGGTGTTTTCCGTATTTCACTACGTGTCCAGCCAAGTTCTTCACCCCTCTTAAAAGTTTGAAAACCGATCCGAAGATAAATTACATTTATATTACAGAGATTAAATTACTGTAACACCCGACATTTTTTGCGGCTTTTAGGCAAAAAAAAACCAAAAATAGAACGTTCTCTTGAAAATATTCGCGAGCTTCTACTTTTGTTTCCCTATTTAAAAGCCGGAACGGACAATATTTCGTTCCTGCCTTTTATCAGTTCAGATAGTTTTAGCAACTTATTATGATACACGACGATCATATAAAAGTCAATAGTCTTCTTGCTTGAACCCGCACTCCGCAAACTTTTCTTAAAACTTTCAGTAAGAATCAATTGAGTCAATTCTTTTTACATTTTTGAATATTCAGAATATTCTTCGTTTTATTATTGACATCTCATTTTTCTTAACGTATACTAATCTACATCTTAACAAGTTGGAGGTTGTTCTCATGCTGAACAAACAAAACTCACAACTGAATAACCGCTATTACTTTAGCTATTTTAGATAGGTTTGTATTCATCACGATGGATACAAACAACTTAAGTGTTTTTTGTATCTATGATGGCTAGAGCATTTCGACGTACCAACGGCCGCATAGAGAAATCTAAGTGGCTGAAGAATCATACTATTTTTGTATTCGTATCACCCACTTAGAGTTTCGTCAATTCTAAGCGGGTGATTTTTTTATGAAAAAGGGAGAGAAAATTATGAAAAAAACAGTATTAGCAGGAATTGGTTTGGTAAGTTTATTGATGTTAGGTGCTTGCGGCAGCAAAGAAGCTGACAGCAGCGATGACACAAAAAAAGTAGGTGTCCTACAGTTAGTTGAACATCCCTCTTTGGATAATGCTTATGAAGGTTTCAAAGAAGGTTTAGCGGAGGGTGGCTATAAAGAAGACGATAACCTGAAAATCGACTATCAAAATGCGCAAAACAATCAAGATAATCTTAAAAGTATGAGTGAAAAACTAGTGAAGGATGAGCCTGATCTATTGCTAGGAGTTGCTACCCCAGCCGCTCAATCTTTATTAAATGTAACGACTGAAATACCTATCACGGTTACTGCCGTTACTGATTTAGAAGAAGCAAAATTAGTTAAAAGCGACAAAAAACCTGGTGGAAATGTCACAGGGACAACCGATATGGTTCCGATTGATAAACAAATCGATCTATTATTATCGATCGTTCCTGATGCTAAATCAATCGGAATCATGTATAACGCCGGTGAAGCCAACTCAAAAATCCAAGCCGATCTTGCTGAAAAGGCGTTGAAAAAAGCCGGTGTTGAAGTTAAAACGAAAACTGCTAACACAACGAACGATGTTCAACAAGTCACAGAATCACTAGCTAATGAAACGGACGGAATCTACGTACCGACAGATAATACTTTCGCCAGTGCAGCAGCCGTAATCGGCGATGTAGTAAAAGAAAAGAAAATCCCATTGGTCGCAGGTTCAACAGAACAAATCGATGGTGGTGGATTGGCAACTGTGGGGATCGACTACAAATCACTTGGTAAACAAACAGGTAAAATGGCTGCCAAAATTTTGGATGGTGATGCAAAACCTGAAGATACACCTGTTGAATCAGCTGACACACTAAAATTAGTTGTTAATAAAGATATGGCGGAGGCCTTAGGAATTGATCCAGATAGTATTAAAGAACCAAAATAAAGAAATTATTTAGAACAGCACCACAGAGAAAGAAGGAAGAATCATGAATGTTATCACTCTGTTATTATCAGCGACGTCACAAGGTATGCTCTGGTCATTATTGGCCATTGGAGTTTACATGACTTTTCGAATTTTAGATATTGCCGATCTGACCGCCGAGGGAAGCTTTCCTTTGGGCGGCGGGATCGCGGCGATTGGCATCGTTAATGGTATACATCCAGTCCTCGCGACTTTGTTAGCCTTTGGCGGGGGAATGTTAGCTGGTCTCGTTACCGGTATCCTGAATACAAAATTTAAAATTCCTGCACTGCTTGCTGGGATCATTACCATGACCGGTCTATACTCCATTACTTCTCGGGTAATGGGGGCACCTAATATTGCT
The DNA here is from genome assembly GCF_027659535.1 of Enterococcus malodoratus. Lineage (NCBI taxonomy): Bacteria > Bacillati > Bacillota > Bacilli > Lactobacillales > Enterococcaceae > Enterococcus > Enterococcus malodoratus. The sequence continues at coordinate 280,426 of NZ_JAQDPG010000006.1, forward strand.
TTACTAGGAGAAAGCACTATTTTCACAGCTGCACAAGACATGGGATTAACTAAGAATAATGCCGTTATTCTAGTTGGTCTATTGATTGTCCTGCTGGTTATCTTACTGCTAGTTCTATTTTTCAGAACTGAGATCGGATTAGCCGTTCGAGCAACCGGTGACAACCCAGATATGAGTGAGGCAAATGGGATCAAAACAGAAAATATGAAATTAGTAGGTTATATGATCTCGAATGGCAGCATCGCACTTTCAGGCGCTCTATTAGCACAAAATAACGGCTTTGCCGATTTGAACGCAGGTGTGGGGACGATTGTTATTGGGTTGGCCTCGATTATCATCGCAGAAGTTCTGCTTCATAATAAGCCGATCCTTATCCGTTTGATTACGATTGTCGCTGGAGCAATTATTTACCGCTTCATTCTGGCCTTAGTATTCGAAATGAACGTCGAGCCGACCGATTCTAAGTTGGCTTCAGCAATTGTCTTAGTTATTTGTTTATCCTTACCGCAAATTCGTTCAAAATTCACCTTAAAAACAAAAAAGAAAGGGGCAGATACAGATGAAACCAGTCTTAAGAATCAATAATCTTCATCAATATTTTGAGCGCGGAACAGTTAATGAAAATCATGTATTGCGCGGAATCAACCTAAGTCTTGCCCCAGGAGAATTTGTTACAATCATCGGTGGAAATGGTGCAGGTAAATCGACCTTATTGAATAGTGTCGCCGGTACTTTGCCGATCGAAGAAGGTAAAATGTTTTTGAATGAAGAAGACATTACAAAACAATCTGTTACACGTCGTTCAAAAAAAATCGGCCGTGTCTTCCAAGATCCTAAGATGGGGACCGCTGTCCGTTTATCTGTAGAAGAAAATTTGGCACTAGCGATGAAGCGTGGACACAAGCGTGGTTTCTCCCTAGGTGTAAAAAGTAAAGATCGTAGTTTCTTCCAAGAACAATTAGCAATGCTGAATCTGAATTTGGAAAATCGATTAGATGCGGAAATTGGTTTGCTTTCTGGTGGACAACGTCAAGCGATCACATTACTAATGGCGACATTGCAGCGCCCAGATCTAATTTTACTTGATGAACATACAGCAGCACTCGATCCGAAGACTTCGCTAACTGTTATGGAGTTGACCGAACGCTTGATCCGCGAACAAGAACTGACAGCATTCATGGTCACACATAATATGGAAGATGCCATTCGTTACGGCAATCGCATCATTATGTTGCACCAGGGACAAATTGCATTAGATCTTAATCAAGCAGAAAAGAAAAATTTGACGGTACCAAAATTGATGGAACTTTTTCATCAAAACTCGGGTGTCGAACTCAAAGACGATGCCTTGTTACTAAGCTGATTTTAAGTGTTAATCACCTTCCTTCTCGCAGGCTACTTTTATGTAGCCTGTTTTTTTGTTACACTGAAAAAGAAAAAATAAGATATCGACTCAACTAAATTATAAGTAACAGGAACATAATTGTTCCTTCATGAAGCTAGATATCCTAAAAATCAAGGAGGCCTTTCTTTGGCTACAAAAGAAAAAGTTTTGGCACACTTAAAAGCAACCGAAAACATTCTATCCGGAGAAGCCTTAGCCCAAGAGTTAGGGGTGTCTCGTACCGCTATCTGGAAAGCGATCAAAGAATTAGAAAAAAAAGGCTATCAGATCCAACATTTAGCGAATGGCTATCGCTACCGTCCTTCTGATATTTTAGATGAGAAAGAAATTCAGGAACATATCCAGCATCCCATTGATGTAACCGTATTAGAAACATCTGCTTCAACTATGAAAGATGCCCAGCTTGCTGTATTAGAAGGCAAAAAAACACCGCTATTGATTGTGGCTGACATGCAAGAAGCACCACGAGGTCGTTTCAATCGACCATTTTTTGCCGCAAAACAACAAGGCATCTATATGAGTTTGTTACTGGAACCTAAAGAACAGTTACAAGAATTACCGCAATATACAATTTTGATGGCTGTCGCCGTCGCAGAAGCAATCGATGAATTATTGGGTGTGGATAGTCAGATTAAATGGGTCAATGATATTTACTTGAATCAGAAAAAAGTAGCTGGTATTTTGTCAGAAGCAATGACCGACGTCGAATCCAATTCATTAAACTATATCATCATCGGTATGGGAATTAACTTCTCCATTCCACAAGAAAACTATCCTGCCGAATTACAAGAAAAGGCGACTTCGTTATTCTCTGATCGTGCAGCGACAACTACACGAAACCAATTGATCAGCAATATTTGGAATCGCTTCTTTGCTTTATTAGCCGATCAACGAACCTTTCTTGATACCTATCGAAAGAAATCATTCGTTTTAGGCAAGAAAATTACGTTCACACGTAAAAACCAATCCTATCTTGGAACAGCCATCGCCATCACTGAAACAGGTGAGTTAGTGGTCGATTTAGGCAGCGAAAAGGTCACTCTCTCTTCAGGGGAAATCAGTTTAAGTTCAATTCAATAAACATAAAAAAAGATGTGCCAAATGCGGCACATCTTTTTTTATTACTATCGCATTGTTACAAATTCCTCGCTGCCAGTTGGGTGGATTGCAACAGTATCATCGAAGTCTTTTTTAGTTGCACCCATTTTAATTGCTACTGCAAATCCCTGCAACATTTCGTCAACACCAACACCAATAGCGTGTAACCCAATAATTTTTTCTTCTTCCCCTAGACAAATCAATTTCATATCACATTTTTGACGATAGTCGCTTAACGCAAAATACATCGGTGTGAAACGAGAATGATAGATTTTGATTTGATCTTTTCCATAACGTTCAATCGCAGTTTCTTCAGATAAACCGATCGTCGCGATGGTTGGATGCGTAAAGATTACTGTAGGTACATTTTCATAATCTAAAAATTCTTCTGACTTGCCATTAAAAATGCGTTCTGACAAATGGCGCCCCGCCGCAATGGCTACAGGAGTCAAATCAATTTTGCCGATTACATCACCTACCGCATAAATACCGTCACTTGTAGTATTTTGGAATTTATCTACAATCACAAATCCCTTTTCGTTTAAGGTCACCGCAGTATTTTCCAAGCCTAATTTATCGGTATTCGGTACTCGTCCGCCAGCGAATAAGATTTTATCTCCTGTTAAAGTATTCCCATTTTCAAAATAGACCGTATATGTTCCGTCTGTATTATGTTTGATCTCTTTCGCTACATGATGATCGTAAAGCTTCATCTTATTTTCACGATAGATCTCCACTAAATTGTCCGCCAACATATGATCGAAAGTCCGTAGTGGACGTCCATGGCGAAAAGCCCAATGAACCTGAGTTCCCATCCCCTGCAAGACGCCGCTCAATTCTGCTGCAATATACCCTGCGCCAAGAACAACTACTTCTTTCGGCTGTTCGGTTAATTCAAAAAACCCGTTAGAATCAATAGCGAACTCACCACCAGGAATCGTCATCTGACTCGGACGACCTCCCGTTGCGATCAAAATATTTGGTGCAGTATATTCTTCACTGTTCACACTAACAACATGATCTGACTTAAATGTCGCATAACCTTCGATACGTTCTACATTATTACTCTCAAGTCCTCGATAATATGCACCATGTAAAAAATCAATATATTTTTCACGTCGTGCAACTAGTTCTTTAAAATCAAACTTTTCAATATTTGCTTGAACGCCATAACTCGGTGCATCTCGTTCAATCATCTCTAGCATACTGCTAGCTTGCCACATTACCTTTTTGGGAACACAGCCAACATTCACACACGTTCCACCGATTTTATTTCCCTCAATTAATAAAACCTTTGCTCCGTGCATACCGGCGCGATTAGCTGAAGCGATCCCGCCACTTCCTCCGCCAACGACGATGTAATCAAATTCTTTCATTCATCTGCCTCCTAGTTCTTACTAATGAGTATCTATTTTAACTACGCATATCATCCTATTAAATCCGCAAGTAACACTAAAATTCTCAATCTCAATACTTTTATTCTAATACATTCCGGCAAAAAAGAATCACTTTTTGCCCTGCCAGTTCAAAATTAAGTATATTTGGATTCTCTTCACCCATCATTATTCTAAAGTTTTCTTCCATCGGCCGTATTAAACGAATCGTTACACTCGCGGACTCAACCTTAGGCATAATGAATATCGGGCAAAAAAAGACTAAGAAATTCTCAGTCTTTTTTCTTTCGAATCATATCTCCAGGTTGAACGGGTTGAGCAACCGGCATCGTTAAAACCATCATTGGATTCGGCGCGCGGTCAATTGATTCACCTTCATCATTTTTCATCTCAGTAATCGTTTGGTCAAAATGATGGAAATTAGGTCCATAAAATTCAATCTCATCGCCGATTGAAAAATGGTTCCGCTGACGAACGGTCGCGATTCCGCTAGCTTCGTCATAACTTAAAACTTCCCCGATAAATTTATAGACAGGAATTTTTCGGCGCGGTCCAAATAATTGTTCATTTTCTGTCGGTACATGATAATAAAAGCCGGTCGCTAATTCTCGTTGCGCGACTTTCCATAACTCGTCAATCCACTCTTGTTTGCAGACATAATTTTCTGGATCAGCAATATAGCTGTCAACCGCAGCCTTATAGACATTTGATACGGTCGAAACATAATGAATGGATTTCATCCGTCCTTCGATCTTCAAGCTGTCGACACCATTCTCAATCAAATCTGGAATGTGTTCAATCATAGACATGTCCACAGCGCTCATAGAAAATTCTTCCGTCACATCTCCATTTTCGGTCATTGAACGATGTTCTTGCGCAAACGGCATATCGAACAATTCATACTTCCAGCGACATGATTGTGAACACCCACCACGGTTTGCATCCCGCATTGACATGTGATTCGATAAAGTACAACGACCTGAATAAGAAATACACATCGCACCATGAATGAACGCTTCAATTTGAATATCTGTATTGCGGCGAATTTCCGCTAATTCTTCCATTGAAACTTCACGAGCTAGAACAACCCGTTCCAAACCCTCATTTTGCCAAAATTTCAATGTCTCCGCATTTGTTGCTGAGGCTTGTGTAGATAAGTGGATTTCCAATCCTGGTGCCTCTGTCGCGCAAATCTCAATCAATGCTGGGTCAGAAATGATCACTGCGGAGATTCCGATATCTCTTAATTTCTTAAAAAAATCTCCCGCACCCTTTTCATTGCCCTCATGTGTCACCATATTGGCAGCTACATAAACTTTCGCACCGTATTCGTTGGCAAAAGCTACACCTTCTTCCATCTCTTCAAATGAAAAATTTCCAGCTCTGGAACGTAGTCCATAAGCATCCCCACCAATATATACTGCATCCGCACCGTAATGAATCGCGGTTTTTAATTTTTCCAGTGTCCCGGCTGGTGCTAAAACCTCTGGCCGTTTTAATTTTCTTTCTGTCATGTTGCTGCTCCTATTTAATCGCTGTTGGGTCTAAATGGTAAAAACCGGTGTCCATTCCTCGACCAGCAGGATGGTATTTTTTTATTTCTTTTTGCGCATCAACCGCCGTCGCTTCATCCCAAGAATTCGTTTCTAGCGCAGCTTTTGCTGATACAAAGATTTTTGCAATGGCTACAAAATTCGCACCTGGCGTAAACAAACCATCTAATTTCCATGTTTGATACCCCGTTTGATTCAATTCAGCTACTTCACTAATCAAATTTAAATCATTATCAGCAAAGATATGAGTTCCATGTTGATCTTCATAAATCGAATAATGAGTTTCTGCTTTTTTCGGTTCAGAAATAAAAAGACCACGCTCTTTTGAAGTATTTTCCGTTTGCTTTGTATAATTGAAATAATTATCTAACAACGGCCTTTTTGATTGATGGATACATGTTGCACCGTATACTAATACTTCCACTGGTACATCGACGTGCTCTCTCAAACGCTGCATTTCCTCAAAGGGAACTTCACGAGCTAAGACTGCGCCAACCGCGCCTTTCTTTTGCCAAAAATTAATTTGTCGTGCATTGGTCACTAAGGTTTCCGCATCATAAATGTACGGCAAATCATATTCTTGCAATAAATAAATTACACCAGTATCACCGACAACTACATGATCTGGTTTAACTTCCGCTAAAAAAGCCAAGTATTCTGGAATTTTTTTCATCTTATCCGGATGCATAATTCCATTGATTGCGACATTCACTTTTTTCCCTTGATCATGTGCCAATTTAATTAGCGCTCTTTGTTCCTCACGCGAGAAAGAGTACGGCAATCGCAACCCAAAATCCTCTTCCCCTATGTATAAAGTATCTACGCCAGCAGCTAGTAACTCTTCGGCCTGCCCCATTGACTCTGCCGTCGTGATTAATTCGATCATAGTATGTCCCCCTAGTTCATGATGATAAGAACTCATTCAGTCAAAAAAATAAACTCTCGATGTAGATCAGATAAATAAAAATTTCCAACACCAAAGTAAGTTTACTTCTTCATCTATTGTAAAAATGAAACTAACAAACTTAGGTTAGCATCGTTTTAGACTTTCCCATACTATCATAAGCTTCTAAAAGATTCCAACCGAGTATACATAAAAAAGAGGATGACATAAGCGTGCCATCCTCTGATTCATTAAACCTTTTCTGGTATTTTTTCTTCTTTAGTATTCTTCACAGTTAATGTGATCTTACCTTTGCTGGCCCCAATTGTTACTGCATCTCCCAGTTGGATCTGACCAGACAACAGCGCTTCAGCTAGTCGATCTTCAATTTCTTTTTGTAGTGCTCGACGAATTGGTCTTGCACCATATTCTGGATCGAAACCAACTTTCCCGATTACATCATATGCCGCTGCGGTAATTCTCACTTTGATCTCATGCTCTTTCATACGATCTAGAACAGAACGACTCATAATTTTTACGATCTCGTGAATCTGCTCTTGATCCAATGACTTGAATACCACCGTTTCATCAATACGGTTAATAAATTCTGGTCGGAAAGCTTTTTTCAATTCTTCAAGAATTCGTTTTTCCATGGCCGCATGATCTTTCGTAATATCTTTTACATTAAATCCAACATTTTTTTCTTCGCGAATCTCAGTTGCTCCAATATTTGAAGTCATAATCAAGATGGTATTACGAAAATCCACTTTTCGACCTTTAGAGTCTGTCAAATGACCATCATCTAACACTTGAAGTAAAATATTGAAAACATCCGGATGAGCTTTCTCCACTTCGTCCAATAGAATTACTGAGTAAGGTTTTTGACGAATTTTTTCCGTCAACTGTCCGCCTTCTTCGTAACCGACATAGCCTGGAGGAGAACCGATTAAACGGCTGGTACTATATTTTTCCATGTATTCAGACATATCTACTCGGATCAAAGCCTCTTCGCTACCAAACATTGCTTCAGCTAAAGCTTTAGCCAACTCCGTTTTTCCGACACCTGTTGGGCCCAAGAACATAAATGAGCCAATTGGGCGATTTGGATCTTTCAATCCGCTGCGAGCTCGACGAATTGCTCGAGAAATTGCTGTGACCGCTTCTTCTTGTCCGACTACTCGTTTATGCAATACTTTTTCCAAATCCAATAAACGTTGACTTTCCTTTTTCTCTAATTGTTGCAAAGGAACTCCAGTCCATTGAGAGACAACAGATGCTACATCTTCATCAGTTACTTGATCAATATAGCCATTTTCTTGCTTAGCAGCTTTAACTTTTGCTTGTTCTAGCGTTTCAGATAACTGTTTTTCACGTAAACGAAAACGTGCTGCCGATTCAAAATCTTGATTTTGAATAGCCTTTTCTTTATCAGCTACTAATTCCTGTACCTCATCTTCTAATTCTGATAACTCAGAAACTTCATCAGTCGAATCCAAACGTACTTTAGCGGAAGACTCATCCATCAGGTCAATCGCTTTATCGGGTAATTGTCTAGAATTAATGTAACGAACGGATAATGAGACTGCAGCATGCAAAGCTTCATCGGTAATTTCTACACCATGATGTTCTTCATAACGTGGGCGCAAACCTTTCAAGATTTCTTCCGCTTCTTCAGGTGTTGGTTCTTCTACTTGCACCCGAGCAAAACGACGTTCTAGAGCAGAATCTTTTTCAATATACTTTTGATATTCATCTAACGTTGTCGCGCCAATTGTTTGTAGCTCGCCACGAGCCAATGCAGGTTTTAAAATATTCGAGGCATCAATCGCACCTTCAGCCCCACCAGCTCCAATCAGAGTGTGCAACTCATCAATAAATAAGATAATTTGACCATCATGATAAATTTCATCGATCACTTTTTTCAAGCGATCTTCAAATTCACCGCGATATTTTGTACCAGCAACTAGTGCTCCCATATCCAACATCATCAGACGTTTTCCACGCATGTCAGTTGGTACATCACCAGAAATGATCCGTTGCGCCAAACCTTCAACTATAGCTGTTTTACCAACACCTGGTTCTCCAACCAGCACCGGATTATTTTTTGTCCGACGACTCAAAATTTGAACAACGCGCCGAACCTCACTATCTCGACCCACTACAGGATCTAACCTTTTTTCTCGAGCTAATTTCGTTAGGTCACGAGCTAGACCATCCAAAGTCGGCGTTCCTTGTGAATTGCTTTGAACTGCCTTTGCAGGAGCTTTTCGACGACTGCCCGTTCCTTGGCTTGCATTTGATGTCTCGTTTACGCCCATTTTCTTCAATAAAAGTTGGCGCATCTTAGGCAGACTTAAACCTAAATTCACTAAAATGTGCGAAGCCAAGATTTCATCGTCGCGTAACAAACCTAATAAGATATGTTCCGTTCCAACTAATTTTGCATTAAAACGTTTCGCTTCATCATCCGCAAAAATCAAGATTTGTTTTGCTCTTGGAGAATAGGGAAGATAGCCGCCTTCAGGATAAGATTTCACTGAGCCGTAACCAGTCATATGTTCAATCTCTTCACGAATATCATTTTCACTTGAATTCATCTGACGTAGTGTCTTACCCGCAATCCCTTGCTGTTCAATTACTAACGCTAACAATAGATGCTCAGAACCAACCGAGCGATGTTTAAAATACTTAGCCTCTTGTTGCGCAATAGCTAATACTGCCTTTGCACGTTCTGTGTAAAGCTGATCCATATCCCTCACTCCTTTTTCTCATAACTTAGACGTTCCAAGAACCCATGAAGAATTCTCGCACGTAGTCTATTTTCAATTTGACTGATACCAAGAACATTTTTTGATACCGCACTTAACATTAAATTACCTTCATTTTCTGTAATAATTTCCTCTTCAAATAATTTCTGAATTATCCCAAAAGCATTTGCTTCCGATATTTCGCTGCCAAAAGAGTCCATTAATTGTTCCAAAAAGTAATGCTGATCAGAAATCTTAACTTTACTAATTCGAATATAGCCGCCGCCACCTCGTTTACTCTCGACCAAATAACCTCGTTGAAAAGTAAAACGCGTATTAATCACATAATTTATTTGTGAAGGCACACAGTTAAATAACTGTGCCATCTCAGCTCTTCGAATTTCGATTATTTCACTATTCTCTAAAATATCCTTCAAGTAAGATTCGATCAAATCAGAGGTATTTCTACTCATAATATCTCCTCCTATTGACTATTCCTGACCATAATTATAGCGAATTTAGAGCGTGAAATAAAGAAGAAAGCCTTTCTTTAAATTAAGATAAAAAAAAAGAAGGTTTTCACCTTCTTTTTAATCGGGAAGACAGGATTCGAACCTGCGACACCTTGGTCCCAAACCAAGTACTCTACCAA